>NZ_JBBIAM010000073.1:0-48367 GCF_054185185.1 Bradyrhizobium sp. UFLA05-153 | reverse complement strand
ATGTGTATAAGAGACAGGCCTGGAATACGGCCGTCTGGGTTCTGCATCATTCATTGCCGCTGACGGGCGGATGACCACGAAGGGCCGGCAATTGCTGACCGATCTGAAGACGGAAATGCGTGATGCCGTGCGGCTGTTCGGCGGCGCGGCCCTGCCGGCGCATTTTCCGCCCTATGTCGGGACGGAAGCCTACTGCATGCTGACCGACAGGCGTGTCGCAACCATCCTTCGCAACAGCCGGCGAACAGCCCGCTATTTTGCAGCGGCGCTTCCCGGCTCATCGGCCGAGCTGCATTTCGCTCATGGGCTCTACGTGACGCTGGCACCAAAGCGAAGCATGAACGAGCAGCAGGCCCGGCAGATCGCCGTGGATCTGTCGGGCGACTTGGGCAGGGTCGGATTGCCGCTTCGCCACGCAGGAAGCTTTGGCTTTGATTTCGGTGCGACGGAGTGGTTCCACGACACCATCAGCAATCGCTATGTCGTCAGGATCGCCGTGCCGGATTTGCCGACGCCGCTGTGGGACGAGGTCGCTCAAGCTGTGGCACGCTGGTGGTCGTCGCATGAGCAGGACGCCCCCGGCGTCGGCTGCCCGCCAACGTATCCGCATAGCCTCACGTCTCGCCCGGACTCCTCCGCCCCGGTGAAAGACGCTAAGGTGTGTTCGAGGGGGAATCTGCGCCGTGGAATCGTTTCCTGATCAGAAGGCCGGGCCGCGACGACCGGTCATCATTCTTGTGCTCCTGTCCCTCCTCCTGATCACTTGCTTCGTCGCCATGTACTACGCCGGCGATCTGTCGAAGTATCAGGCCGTCGTTTCCGCCGAGGAGACCCGCACCGCCTTGCGCGACGTGACTGATGCCGACCAGCTCGATCAGGTCATCAAGCTGCATCCTTCGAACAGGCTGCTCAGGCTGCTTGCGCTCGCAAACAGCGACGCGATGGAAATCGATGCCGCGGCGCGAAAGCTGCTGGGCGAGGTCGAGCCGAAACCGCTGCCGAAGCTCGGCGATCTCGGCGCGTCGAGCCGCAGCGACCTTGACGGGCTGCGCCGCGATCTCAAGACCGCGGAAAACAATGCGGCAGGTTTGGCGCCCCGGTACGCCGAGACGATCAAGACCACGCGTGACAGGATCGAAAACGACGCGCGTTCGCTGAACCTCGGGGATGCGCGGCTCTCCGGTTTCATGGCGCTGATCGAAGAGCAGCATGCGGCATGGACCGCGCTCACCTCCAAGGCGCTCGCCTCGCGGGCGGGCTACTACAATGCCTTCGACAAATGTGTGGCGCTTCTGATCCGCGAGTTCGGGGTCTACAAGGTCGCGAACGGTCAGTTCATCTTTCCGTTCCAGTCCACGGCCGACGGCTACAATCGCGCCGCGACGGCCATGACTGCTGCGGCCAACCGCGCTGCCGAACTCGAGGACGAAGGCAAGAGCCTGCGACAGTCGCAGTTCGCCAAATGGAAGACGTTTGTCGACGGTTAGCCCCTGACGGCGCTCGCGGGGAGCCGATTGCCCCCTGATTTGCCCGACGTGTCAATCCGTCCAGCATCACCCCGGGCACCCTGCCGGCGACTTGAGCGCTACTTTGCATGGGGTTGTTTTCGAGATTTTGGTTCGGTGCACCGCAGCCATACCCCACCACCGCCTTTACAAGACCAGATCGCCCGCTTTCGCGGGCGATCACGGTGGTCTCGGTGGTCTGAGAGCTCTGCTGTGCCCCTACCCGATCACCCGCCCGAACTTGTTCGATTTCGGGAAGCCCTTCGGCGGCAGGCGGCCGGCGTCGGCGCGGGTGCCCTGCCACTCGGCGAGTTCCTTCATGGTCGCGCTGAACTCGCGGCCGGCAGAGTCCTTCCAGGTCAGCCCTGCCTTTGCGTCGAACACGGCGACGTCGGACAGACCGCCGTCCTTGTACTTCTGCAACCGCACGCCGCGGCCGCGGGCCATTTCCGGCACCTGATCGAGCGGGAAGATCAGCATCTTGCGGTTCTCGCCGATGACGGCGATGGTGTCACCGAGCACTTCCGTGACCGTGCGCGCCTCGTTCGGCATCTCGACGTTGAGGACCTGCTTGCCCTTCTTGGTGGTGCCGACGCAATCGTCCTCATTGACGATAAAACCCTGGCCCTCGTGGCTTGCGACCAGGAATTTGCGACCGCCCTTGTTGACGAACAGCGCGACCGGCGCGGCCTCCTGCTCGAGATCAATGAACAGCCGGATCGGCTCGCCATGGCCGCGGCCGCCCGGCAGCTTCGCAACATCCAGCGAGTAGAACTTGCCGTTGGTCGCGAACAGCAGGAGCTTCGAGGTCGTTTCGGCGAAGAAGGCAAAGCCGAGCTTGTCATCCTGCTTGAACGCAAGCCCCGACAAATCCTCGACATGGCCCTTCATCGTCCGGATCCAGCCCTTGTCGGAGACGACGACCGTGACCGGCTCGCGCTCGACGAAGGCTTCCTCGATCGCGGCGAGATCGTGCTCCGGCGCGTCAGCAAAGGCGGTGCGGCGCTTGCCGAGCGGCGTCTTGGGCCCGAACATGTCGCGGACCTTGCCGACCTGCTCGCCGACCTTCTTCCACTGCTCGGTTTCGGAGGCGAGCAGGCCTTCGATACCCTTCAACTCCTTGCGCAGATCCCTGTCCTCATTGCGGATCTCCATTTCCTCGAGCCTGCGCAAGTTGCGCAAACGCATGTTGAGGATGGCTTCGGCCTGGATTTCGGTGAGCTTGAACGCCTTGATCAACGCCGGCTTCGGCTCGTCCTCGGTGCGGATGATCTTGATCACCTTGTCGAGGTTCAGATAGGCGACCAAATGGCCGCCAAGGACCTCGAGCCGGTGCTCGATCTGGCTCTTGCGGAAGTTGGAGCGGCGGATCAGCACGTCGCGCAGATGGTCGAGCCATTCGCGCAGGCACTCCGCGAGCCCCACAACCTTGGGGATGCGGCCCTTGATCAGCACGTTCAGGTTCAGCGGGATCTTGCTTTCGAGCTCGGTCAGCCGGAACAGCGACTCCATCATCAAAGCGGGATCGACGTTCTTCGACTTCGGCTCGATGACGAGACGGACGTCCTCTGCAGATTCGTCGCGGACCTCGCCAACCAGAGGCAGCTTTTTCTGGTCGAGCAACTCGGCGATCTTCTCGACCAGCCGCGACTTCTGCACCAGCCACGGGATCTCCGTGACGACGACGACCCAGGTGCCGCGGGCGCCTTCCTCCTGCTCCCATTTGGAACGGACGCGGAAAGAGCCACGGCCGGTAGTGTAGGCCTCCGCAATCGCCTGCTTGGAATCGACGATGATGCCGCCGGTCGGGAAGTCAGGGCCCTTCACCCACTTCAGGAGCGACTTGGACTTCGCATCGGGCTTTTCGATCAGATGCAGGGCCGCGTCGCAAAGCTCGGCCGCATTGTGCGGCGGGATCGAAGTCGCCATGCCGACCGCGATGCCCTGCGCGCCGTTGGCGAGCAGGTTCGGGAAGCCGCCGGGCAGGACCACCGGCTCCTTGGACTGACCGTCGTAATTGGCACGGAATTCGACGCCGTCCTCGTCGATGCCGTCGAGCAGAAGCCGCGCGACGTCGGTCATGCGGGCTTCGGTGTAGCGGTAGGCGGCGGGGTTATCGCCGTCGATATTGCCGAAATTGCCCTGGCCGTCGACCAGCGGATAGCGCGAGGAGAAGTCCTGCGCGAGACGTACCATGGCGTCGTAGATCGCCTGGTCGCCGTGCGGATGGAACGAGCCCATCACGTCGCCGACGATCTTGGCCGATTTCTTGAAGCCGGCGCCCGGGTCGAGCCTGAGCAGGCGCATGCCATAGAGGATGCGCCGGTGCACCGGCTTCAGACCGTCGCGCGCATCCGGCAGCGCGCGGCCCGTGATGGTGGAGAGCGCATAGGCGAGATAGCGCTCTTCGAGCGCATCGCGTAGCGGCACCTCGTGGATTTCAGCCGGCTTCTCCGGCGGTACCTGTCGTTTTCCCATGGGGAGGCGTTAAACCGAGACGGTGAATCGGGCAAGCCGCGAATCAAAATGCTCGATTTGGCGGGCTAACCTCCTCACAGAAAAAGGATTTGCAGGCCGATTCGGATCTGGCTCGCGCTACGCCGCCGCTTCGGATCGCAAATTGCGGACGCAAAACGGGCGAGGATCAATTGATTCCCTGTCGGCTACTATTGCCCGGCCCAGCCCGCGGTCACAGGCGGGGTGGCTTGCGGGCCCTTGGCCTGCGTCGGCGCATTGGCCAGACAGCGGCGCGCAGTCTCGATTTCCGCGTCCGTCGCGCCGTGGGATCGCGCCCATGTCTCCGCGGCGGCTGCCGAATATTTCGCAACATAGTACCGCACGACGGTGCAGGAGGCGCGGCGAAACAGGCCGGGCTGCTGCTCAGCAGCCATTGCGTCCGGCGCCAGCGCAAGCAGCGCGGCGGATACCACGAATCCTCTGATCATCTGGATGTCCCCGGTGGAACCACCCCGGCCAACCCAGTTAGCGTGATTTGGTTCCCGGTTTCAATAGCCGATCGGGCAGAGCAGAGACGCGCTCATGGCGAGCTGATCGCCCTCGCCTGCTGCCGCGTCAGAGCATTGAGGAAGCCGCTTCTTGCGTCCGAATGCCCCTGCCCGCGCGGCTCCAGCACGTGGCGGAGCAGGAACAGGCCGGTGAGCCGAAAGCCATCCTGAAGGTCCTGGTCCGTGAGCTCGCTCGCCGCCTCGCCCTGCCGCAGGAACGCTGGCAGGCGCAACAGCCGGTCGCGCCACGGCTCGCCGGCGGAGCGCGACACCGCGCCGCCGGATTTCGGCGAGACGTAGATCAGATCCGTGGTCTCGCCGGTCACCGCGCAATTCTCCAGCGCGAGGCCGAAGCCGAGTTCGGCGAGCATCGCGAGCTCGAAATGGATGATGTGCACGGCCGCCCCGCCGATGTCGTCGAAGTCATCGAGGGCGTGCTCGAGCTGCGCAAAGATCTCCTCATGCGGATCGCGCTCGGGCAACAGCCGCGCCAGCGAGGCAAGATGCGTGACGCCATAGACGCCGTGCGAGGACGCAAGCAGCCCCGCGGCCCGCAACCGCAGGCCTTCGATCGCATAGGTGCCCAGATGCTCGTCCAGCCGCGCCCGCCACACCGCGCGCACGCTGTTGCCGGGCTGGAGCAGCGGCCGCATCCGCGAACTGGCGCCGCCGCGCACGAGCCCGAGATGCCGGCCGTGGAAGCGCGTCAGAAGCTCGACGATGGCGCTGGTCTCGCCATGCCGCCGCACCCCCAGCACGATGCCGTCGTCGGTCCATTCCATGGCAACGAGCTTACCGTATTTCGCGGGACCGTAGGGTGGGCAAAGCGAAGCGTGCCCACCGATTTGATCAATCAACACACGGCCAGTTGCGGTGGGCACGGCGCGCGAAAAGCGCGCCTTTGCCCTCCCTACGCATCTCTACGCATCTCTAGGCGTTGAACCAGCCCTGCGCGTCGCCGGTGAAGGAGAAATACAAGCCGATCGTCGTCAGCACGCAGGACACGATCTCGATGCCGCTGTCGAGCTCGATGCCCTTCTCGCCGATGATCTGCGCAAGCGAGATCACCGACAGCACGAGGGCCGCCGCCAGCACCCAGCGCGGCCAGTTCTTGCGCTTTTGCGCCGCCAGCCAGACGAAATAGACCAGCAGCAGGATCATGCCGCCGGCAATCAGCGTCGCCGTCGTGATCATCTGGTCCGTCATGTCGGGGTTCGGCGTGCGGTCCTGGAACGCAACCGACAGCGCATCCAGCATCAGCGATGCATAGAGCAGCACTTCGAAGCGCAGGACGTTGCGGGGCACGCTCATCACCAACCCATCTTCTTGTTCATTCTTTGGGGAATTCCAGGCCCATTTCCCGATAGCGGTCGGGATCGTCGCCCCAGTTCTCGCGCACCTTGACGAACAGGAAGAGATGCACCGGCACATCCAGGATCTGCATCAGCTCCTTGCGCGAGTCCGCGCCGATCGACTTGATGGTGGCGCCGCCCTTGCCGAGCACGATCTTGCGCTGGCTTTCGCGCTCGACGAAGATCGTCTGCTCGATGCGCACCGAGTTGTCCTTGCGCTCCTCCCATTTGTCGGTCTCGACCGTGGACTGGTAGGGCAATTCCTGGTGCAGCTTCTGATAGATCTTTTCGCGCGTGATCTCGGCCGCAAGCTGCCGCATCGGCGCGTCCGACATCTGGTCCTCGGGATAGAGGAACGGACCAGCCGGCACCATCTCCGCAAGCGTCGTGCGAATGTCGTCGACGCCGTCGCCCGAGATCGCCGAGATCATGAAGGTCCTGGCAAACGGCATGCGCTCATTGGCGGCCTGCGCCAGCGCCAGCAGCTTCTCGCGCTGGACCAGGTCGACCTTGTTGATCACCAGGATCTTCTCGTGATTGACGCTCGCGGCCTTGGTGAGGATCGCCTCGGCCTCTTCGTCGATGCCGGTCTTGGCGTCGAGCAGCACGCAGACGAGGTCGGCATCATGCGCGCCGCTCCAGGCGGTGGAGACCATGGCGCGGTCGAGCCTTCGCTTCGGCAGGAAGATGCCGGGCGTGTCGACCAGGATGATTTGCGCGTTGTTCTCGATGACGATGCCGCGGATCAGCGCGCGCGTCGTCTGCACCTTGCGCGAGACGATCGTGACCTTGGCGCCGACCAGCGCGTTGACCAGCGTCGACTTGCCGACATTGGGTGCACCGATCAGCGCAACGAAGCCGCAGCGCGTCGCGGCAGGCGCCTCGCCACTTGCTTCAGCCGTCATTGCCGCCGCCAACGCCTTCGCGTTCGATCATCACTGAAGCTGCCACCTTCTCCGCCGCGCGCTTGCTGCCGCCGATGCCTTCCGCCGATGCCAGCCCCGGCAGATCCACGGCGACGCGGAACTGCGGATCGTGATGCGGCCCGGTGCGCTCGACCTCGCGATAGACCGGCGTCGGCAAGCCCTTCCCCTGCGCCCATTCCTGGAGCACGGTCTTGGGGTCGCGCAGGGGCCGCCGCGGCTTGTGCATGCGCTCGGTCCAGTTGCGCTTGACGAACTCGGCCGCGGCCGCATGCCCGCCGTCGAGATAGATGGCACCGATCACGGCTTCGCAGATGTCGCCGAGCACGGATTTGCGCAAGCGGGCGTCGGCGGCGGGACCGACGCTGCCGAGCTTGATGTCCTCGACGAGGCCCAGCAACTTCGCAACGTCAGCGCAGCTCTCCTTGCGCACGAGCTCGGCGAGCCGCTTGGACAGCTCGCCTTCATCGGCGCTCGGGAAGGCGTGATAGAGCATGTCGGACACGACGAGCCCGAGCACGTGGTCGCCGAGGAATTCCAGCCGCTGGTAGCTGTCGCCGCGCTTGCGTCCCGACTTGAGGGCAGAGACGTGCGTGATCGCCTGGATGAGCAGGTTCGGATCGGCGAAATTGTGCCCGATGCGCGCCTCGAGCGCCGCGTTCGCGCCCTTGGCCTTGCCGCTCCTCGCCCGCTTCTTCTTTGCGGGAGCTTTGGGAGCAGCTTCGGCGTCAGGGCTCGCAGCGGCCTCGATCGGTTGGATTGTGATGTCCTTGGCTTCGTCTTTCATCGGACGATTTTGAACATTCGGTTCCAGCGCACCGCCCAGGGCCAGCGCCAGAACATCCAGGCGTGCTCGCCTTCGGCGATGGAGAAGAAGATCATCTGGGCACGGCCGATCAGGTTCTCCTGCGGCACGTAGCCCACCGCCGACTGCACGCGGCTGTCGGTCGAGTTGTCACGGTTGTCGCCCATCATGAAGAAGTGGCCGGCCGGCACGGTGTAGACGTTGGTATTGTCGTAGAAGCCGTTGTCGACGCAGTCGAGCGTCTCATAGGTGACGCCGTTCGGCAGCGTCTCCTTCCAGCGCTTCACCCGCGCGGTAGCATCCGACGAGCCGCAGGGGTCTTCGCCGACGAAGTCGCTCAGGCGTTCGCGCTGCACCGGCATGTCGTTGATGTAGAGCAGCCCTTCCTTCATCTGGACGCGGTCGCCGGGCAGACCGATCACGCGCTTGATGTAGTCGGTGGTGTCGTCCTTGGGCAGACGGAAGACGACGATGTCGCCGCGGTTCGGGTCCGAGCCGAAGACGCGTCCCGAGAACAGCGGCGGCGAGAACGGGATCGAGTAATGGCTATAGCCGTAGGAATATTTCGACACGAACAGGTAATCGCCGACGAGCAGCGTCGCCTTCATCGAGCCGGAGGGAATATTGAACGGCTGGAACAGGAAGGTGCGGATCACCAGCGCGATCAGGAGAGCGTGGATGACGACCCGGACGGTTTCGCCGAGGCCGCTCTCAGATTTGGTTCCTGAAGTCACGCTCATTGCTTTCCCAATTCCGGTCCCGCGGTCACGGAACGCCCGTTCCCGCGCATAGCCCCGTCGCTTTGCGGCGTAAGGAGATTGTCCTGATTCTGATAGTGGGGGCCAATTCCGGCGTAAAGCCGAATTCGCCCCGGCTGATTTGTGCCGGCGAACTTTTAGACGGTTGTCAGCAGCCACGCAATCAAGGGGCGCATCAACAATATATAAGTCATTGAATTTATTATATTACTTTAATTCTTCGACCGACAGATCAAGGTTTCGCCAGCGGCACCGCTGAAATGATGACGAAGGCCTGGGCGAGCGGCCAGTCGTCGGTGATCGACAGGTCGATCCGCGCCTCGAAGCCCTCCGGCGTCAGCGCGTTCAACCGGGCCAGCGCACCGCCGGTCAGTTGCATGGTCGGCCGCCCCCCGGGCAGGTTGACCACCCCCATGTCGCGCCACCAGACACCGCGCCTGATGCCGGTCCCGAGCGCCTTGGAGCAGGCCTCCTTGGCGGCGAAGCGCTTGGCATAGGTCGCGACCACCATCTTCTCGCTCTTGGCGCGGCGCTCCGCCTTGGCACGTTCGGCCTCGGTGAAGATGCGGTCGAGAAAGCGCTCGCCATGGCGTTCGATCACCTTGGCGACGCGGGTGATGTCGATCAGGTCGGAGCCGATGCCGATGATCATGCCCTGCTCCGGCCGCGGTCCATCGCGGCGCGCATGCTGCGCACCGTTTCGGCAAGGCCGACGAACAGCGCCTCGCCGATCATGTAATAGCCGATGTTCAGCTCGATGATTTCGGGGAGGCCTGCGATCTTCTCCGCCGTCGCATAATCGAGCCCGTGGCCGGCGTGGACCTCGAGACCTGCAGCGCGGGCCAGCCTGGCGCCGGCCACGATGCGCTGCCATTCGGCCTCGGCCTTGTCGGTGTGTCCGTCGACGACGGCGTCGCACCAGGCACCGGTGTGGATCTCGATCACCGGCGCGCGCAGCCGCGCCGCCATCTCGATCTGCTGGGGGTCGGCGGCGATGAACAGCGACACGCGGATGCCGGCGTCGTTCAGCCGAGCGATGAAAGGCGCGAGCGCATTGTGCTGTCCGACCACATCGAGCCCGCCTTCGGTCGTCACCTCCTGGCGGCGCTCCGGCACCAGGCACACCGCATGCGGCTTGGTGGCGAGCGAGATGCGCATCATGTCGTCGGTCGCCGCCATCTCGAAGTTCAGAGGCTTGGAGATTTCCGCCTTCAGCCGCGCCATGTCCTCGTCGCGGATATGCCGGCGATCTTCGCGCAAGTGTGCGGTGATGCCATCGGCGCCCGCCTCGATCGCCACCAAAGCAGCGCGCACCGGATCGGGATTGCGGCCGCCCCGCGCGTTACGCAGGGTCGCGACATGGTCGACATTGACGCCGAGGCGAAGCGGAGGAACGGGCATGGCGAGGCTCACGTAGTCGGAGGGACAGGCAAACTCGGCCTATCCATTAACACGTTCGACGCGCGCGACGACCGCCTTCGCGCGCAACTGGGCTATGATCGCGCTCAGGTGCTTCAGGTCGTACACCTCGAGATCGATGGTCGTCTCGGTGAAATCCGGCGAGCGGCGCTGCATGCTGATATTGTCGATGTTGCCGTCGTGCTCGGCGATCACGGTCGCGATCTGCGCGAGCGCGCCGGGCTCGTTGACGTTCTCGACCTTGATGCGGGCCGGGAAGCGCTGCGGAGTGGTGTCCTCGATGTCCCAGCGTACGTCGAGCCAGCGCTCCGGCTCCTCCTCGAAATCCTTCAGGGCCGGCGACTGGATCGGATAGATGGTGATGCCCTCGCCCGGCGTGACGATGCCGACAATACGGTCGCCAGGCACGGCGCCGCCGTTCGGCGCGAACTTCACCGGCAGGTCGGAATTGATGCCGCGGATCGGGATCGCGGTCGGGGGGCGCGGCGTCCCCGGCACCACGGTCTCCTTGAGCTTGGCGGCCAGCCCCTTCTTGGCGTAGCGCCCGACCCGCTCTTCCTTGTAGTCGGGATACATGGCCCGCGCGACGTCGGAGGCCTTGATCTCGCCTCGGCCGACCGCCGCCATCACGTCCTCGATCGAGGAGCGGGCAAGGCGCGGCAGCGCCCCCTTCAGCTTGTCGTCGGCGTAGTCGATTTTGGCACGTTCGAACAGGCGCTCGACGATACGCCGGCCGAGGCCGGCATATTGGTCGCGGACTGCGGTACGGGTAGCACGCCGGATCGCCGCGCGCGCCTTGCCGGTTACGGCAAGCGATTCCCAGGCCGATGGCGGCGCCGATTGTGCCTCCGAGGTCAGAACCTCGACCTCGTCGCCGTTCTGCAGCTCCGAGGACAGCGGCGCGAACTTGCCGTTGATCTTGCAACCCACGGCGCTGTTGCCGACGTCGGTGTGCACCGCATAGGCAAAGTCGATCACATTGGCATGGCGCGGCAGCGCGATCAGCTTGCCCTTCGGGGTGAAGCAGAACACCTGGTCGTGGAACAGTTCGAGCTTGGTGTGCTCGAGGAATTCCTCGGGATTGGTGCTCTCGGAAAGAATTCCGACGGTATGGCGCAGCCAGGCAAACGCATTGGACTCGCGCTTCAGGAACTCCGTCGGCGAGCCGACGCCCTCCTTGTAGAAGACGTGCGCGGCGATGCCGCGCTCGGCGATCTGGTCCATTTCCTCGGTGCGGATCTGGAGCTCGACGCGCTGGTTGCCGGGGCCGATCACCGTGGTGTGGATCGAGCGATAGTCGTTCTGCTTGGGCGTCGAGATGTAGTCCTTGAAACGGCCGGGCACGACAGGCCAGGTGGTGTGGACGATGCCGAGCGCGCGGTAGCAGGCCTCGACGTCGTTGACCACGACACGGAAGCCGAAGATGTCGGACAATTGCTCGAAGCCGACCGACTTGCGCTCCATCTTGGTCCAGATCGAGAACGGCTTCTTGCGGCGACCGTAGACGCGCGCGCCAAGGCCCCTGTGGCGCAGATTGTTCGAGAGCTGAGCCTCGATCTCGCCGATCAAGTTGCGGTTGCGCTCGGCCAGCGCATCGAGCCGCTGCATCACCACGTTGTAGGCTTCGGGATCGAGGGTGCGGAAGGACAGGTCCTCCAGCTCCTCACGCATCTCCTGCATACCCATGCGGCCCGCCAGCGGCGCGTAGATGTCGAGCGTCTCCTCGGCGATCCGGCGGCGCGATGCCGGCGGCACGAATTCCAGCGTGCGCATGTTGTGCAGGCGGTCGGCGAGCTTGACCAGGAGGACGCGAACGTCGTCCGCGATCGCCAGCAGGAGCTTGCGCAGGTTCTCGGCCTGCTTGGCCTCGCGCGATACCAGCTCCAGCCGCTTCAGCTTGGTCAGGCCCTCGACCAGCGCACCGATCTCGGGGCCGAAGATCTGGTCGATCTCGGCGCGGGTCGCCTCGGTGTCCTCGATCGTGTCGTGCAATAGCGCCGCCACGATAGTGGCGTCGTCGAGCTTCAGGTCGGTGAGGATCGCCGCCACTTCGAGCGGATGGGAGAAGTAGGGGTCGCCCGAGGCGCGCGTCTGCGAGCCGTGCGCCTTCATGGCGTAGACATAGGCGCGGTTCAGCAGGTCTTCGTTGGTGTTCGGGTTGTAGGACCTGACGCGCTCGACGAGGTCATATTGCCGCATCATGCGCGCCCGCGGCTTTGAGGGCCGTGCCGTCGGCGCAGTCGGGGCCACGGCGACCGACTCGGTCGCGGCCTCCATCTGCGTAAATTTACGACGCCGATACACCATCTCTGCCCGCGTCTTCCTGCCTTCAAACGAACCAGGAAATGGCCCGTTGTATACATCCTAGCGCCGATCGTGCGCGTGTCCGACACAATCGGAAACGGCGCTCGCAAGCGCGCTCTGCCAGCGCTATGGTAACCACGAAAAGGTCAACAAAAGCAAAGGCCCGAACGCGGGTTCGGGCCTTTGATGAAATCAAAATTTCGTCGGCGCGGCGCGAGAACGATTACTCGTCCTCCTCGGGCTGCTCCTCCGGCGGCGCCAGGCCCTCGAGGCCCTTCAGGAGCTCCTCTTCCGTCATGCGTTCGACAGCGACCTCGGTATCGTCTGCATCGACGCTGGCGCCAGCGGAACCGATCAAAGGCACGGTATCGGGCTCAGGCTCATCCACCTCGACGAATTTCTGGAGGGAGTGGACCAGCTCCTCGCGCAGATCCTCTGGCGAAATGGTCTGGTCGGCAATTTCGCGCAAAGAGACAACGGGGTTCTTGTCGTTATCCCGGTCAACCGTTAGTTGTGAACCGGACGAAATCATGCGGGCGCGGTGGGCGGCCAGCAGGACGAGGTCAAACCGGTTGTCGACCTTGTCGATACAATCTTCTACGGTGACGCGAGCCATTAGACTGTCGCTCCGCTCTTGGGTGGGTCAAAACATGTGGATGATGCGGGCTAGTTATAGAGGCCGGGGCGGTTTCGCAAGATCATTTTGTGATTTGGTCTCGCCAAACGCCTTGGTTAACCCCACATTGGGGCTAGAATCGGCATTTCCCGGGTCGCCAAGGAGGGCGGCACCGGACGGGCCGACCGCCATAACTATACCTTGGTTTGCCCCGACTTCTCCGGATTTACGGTTTCGGCGGGTTTTGGCAGCCTCTTGATCTGCGCGGATTGCTGCCGTCGCGCCAACAATAAACGATTGAACACGAACACTACGCGAGCAACTGAATGTCACCTTCTCCAACCAACAAGATCGCGCTCTTCATCGATGGGGCCAATCTGTACGCGACGGCAAAAACGTTGGGTTTCGATATCGATTACAAGCGCCTGCTGAAGGAATTCCAGAGCCGGGGGACGCTTCTGCGTGCTTTCTACTACACCGCCATCATCGAGGATCAGGAATACTCCTCGATACGTCCCCTGATCGACTGGCTCGACTACAACGGCTACACCGTCGTCACCAAGGCCACGAAGGAATTCATCGACGCCAGCGGCCGCCGCAAGGTCAAGGGCAACATGGATATCGAGCTTGCGGTGGATGCCATGGAACTCGCCGAACACATCGACCAGATGGTGCTGTTCTCCGGTGACGGCGATTTCCGTTCCCTGGTCGAAGCCGTGCAGCGCCGCGGTGTCCGCGTCACCGTCATCTCCACCATCGCCAGCCAGCCGCCAATGATCGCCGACGAGCTGCGCCGCCAAGCCGACGTCTTCACCGACCTCGTCGAGCTCCAGTCCAAGCTTGGTCGCGACCCGTCCGAACGCCCGGCTCCGCGCGAGCGTGGCGACCGCGAAGCACGTCATCACGCCCCGCAGTTCCTCCAGCGCGCGACCACAATGGCGCCGAGGGGCGATGACGACTTCGAGGAGTGAGGCGGCCCGTTCAAGCCGCCAGGTCCCCACCGTCGTACCCGACCGTGACTGTCCGCTCTGTCCACGGCTGGTTGCCTTTCGCGAGGCGAACCGGGCGCGCGAGCCGTCCTGGCACAATGCGCCGGTTGCGCCCTTCGGCGACGTCAAGGCGCGCCTGCTGATCGTCGGTCTCGCACCGGGGATGCAGGGCGCCAACCGCACGGGTCGCCCGTTCACGGGCGACTATGCCGGCGACCTGCTCTACGCAACGCTGATCGAATACGGGTTTGCCAAGGGGGCCTATCAGGCGCGGCCCGACGACGGCCTGAAGCTTGTCGACTGCCGGATCGCCAATGCGGTGCACTGCGTGCCGCCGCAGAACAAGCCGCTGCCGGCAGAGATCAACACGTGCCGCACCTTCCTCGCCGCCAACCTCGAGACGATGCCGAACCTGCGTGCCATCGTCGCGCTCGGACGAATTGCGCACGATACCGTACTCAAGCCGCTGGGCCTGAAGGGTGCGCAGGCGCCGTTCGGTCACGGCGCGGTGCACCAGGCGGGCGCGCTCCGGCTGTACGACAGTTATCACTGCTCCCGTTACAACACGAACACCGGCGTGCTCACGCCGGAGATGTTCCGCAAGGTGTTTGCTAAGGTGAAAGCCGACCTCGACTAGGCCTTGACTGGGTGGTCTTTCAGCCAGTGCAGCACGTCGCCGGCGTTTCGGTCGGGCGGAAACACCGGATAGAATACGTGCGTTATCTTCGCGTCGTCGATGATCAACGCAAGCCGCTTGATCAACGTCAGCCCGGCAACCTCCATCGTCGGCAGATTGAGTGCGCGGGTCAGCTCGAGCTTCTCGTCTGAGAGCACCGGGAACGGCAGATGCAGCCGCGAGGCCATCTCGGTCTGGTAGTCGTTGCTTTGGGTCGAGAGCCCGAACACATGGGACGTGCCGGCTGCCTTCAACTCGGCGAAGAGGTCGCGGAACGCGCAGGTCTGCGGCGTGCAGCCGCGCGCGCCGGGGATCATGTCCCAGTCGTCGACCAGCGCGATCTTGCCGGGCTCGCCTGTGCGCGGATAGCCGAAGACAACGGTGCGGCCGCGGAGCGCCGACAGCGTCACTGACGTATCGTCGGTCGCGCGCAGGCTGACCGGCGGGATCGTCATGCCCTTCAGATGCGTCGCGCCACCATCGTCTGTCGGCGCCGGGATCTTGCTCCAGTCGACCTCGAGCAGGTTTCTCTGGTTCATCGCCTCATCCCCTCGCCCGCATCAGCCGGCCCTTCTCCCGGCCCCAGTCGCGCTTCTTCACGGTCTCGCGCTTGTCGTGCAGCTTCTTGCCCTTGGCGACCGCGAGCTGCAGCTTCGCCCGCCCGCGCTCGTTGAAGTAAAGCTTGAGCGGGATCAGCGTCATGCCCTCGCGGTCCACCGCGCCGATCAGCTTGTTGATCTGCTTTCGATGCAGCAGCAGCTTGCGCGGCCGCTTCGGCTCGTGATTGAAGCGGTTGGCCTGGAGATATTCGGGGATGTTGGCGTTGATCAGCCAGATCTCGCCGTTCTTCGAATCCGCGTAGGATTCCGCGATCGTGCTCTTGCCGTTGCGGATCGACTTGACCTCGGTTCCGGTCAGCGCAATGCCCGCCTCGACCGTGTCCTCGATCGCGTAATTGAAGCGCGCCTTGCGATTTTCCGCCACGACCTTGATGGGGCGTTCGTTCTTGTCGGCCATGGCTCAGGTTACCAGATCGAGATGCGCGTCAACGCTAACAGGTTGGATGAAGCGCGCGCGTCAAGACTTCTTGAGGAGATCGCGGATCTCGGTCAGCAGCTCAACCTCGGCTGAAGGCTTCGGCGGAGCAGCAGGCGCGGCCTCCTCCTTGCGCTTCAACTTGTTCATGGCGCGGATCACCAGGAACAGCACGAAGGCAACGATGATGAAGTTGATCGTCAGCGTGAGGAAGCTACCCCAAGCCAAGACGGCACCCTGCTTTTTCGCATCCGCAAGATTGCCGGCGGTGACTGCCTTCGACAGCGGCGTAAAGTAGTTCGAGAAGTCGAGCCCGCCGGTGACGGCGCCGATCATCGGCATGATGACGTCGCCGACCAGCGAGTTGACGATGGCGCCGAACGCCGCACCGATGATGACGCCGACCGCGAGGTCGACGACGTTGCCTTTCATGGCAAACTCGCGGAACTCCTTGAGCATCTGCATGCCCTTTTCCTCGACGCTCATGAAAGCTCCCCGATTGGCTAGGGCGTCAGTTGATCAGGCCGGCATGGACCATGGCGCTGCGCACCGCGACGCGGGTCGGCTCGGACACCGGCACCATCGGCAGCCGCAGCGTCTCGGCCATCTTGCCGAGCAGCGACAGCGCATATTTGATCGGAGCCGGATTGCTCTCGATGAAGAGGTTGTTGTGCAGCGGCATCAACTTGTCGTGCAACTTTAAGGCGGTTGCGTGGTCACCCTTCTGCCAGGCGGTGTGGAATTCCGAGCACAGGCGCGGCGCAACATTTGATGTCACCGAGATGCAGCCATGGCCGCCATGCGCCATGTAGCCGAGCACGGTCGCGTCCTCG
Organism: Bradyrhizobium sp. UFLA05-153; assembly: GCF_054185185.1. Taxonomy (NCBI): domain Bacteria; kingdom Pseudomonadati; phylum Pseudomonadota; class Alphaproteobacteria; order Hyphomicrobiales; family Nitrobacteraceae; genus Bradyrhizobium; species Bradyrhizobium sp. UFLA05-153. The sequence continues at coordinate 32,147 of NZ_JBBIAM010000073.1, read as the reverse complement.
CCCGAGAGCTGGTTGAAATCCTCGCCCATCGCGGCGCGCTGCTGCGACACCCGCACCATGCTGGCGGTGGCGTCCTTGACGCCGGCGATGTTCTTCAAGTCCCACAGCCGCTTCATGGTGTCGACCGACATGTCGATCACCGAGCGCGGCGGGATGTTGTAGATGATGATCGGAATTCCAATCGCATCGTTGATCGCCTTGAAGTGCTGGTAGAGCCCTTCCTGGGTCGGCTTGTTGTAGTAGGGCGTCACCACCAGCACGGCATTGGCGCCCGCCTTCTCGGCGTGCTGGGCAAGCTCGACGGCTTCCTTGGTGGAGTTGGAGCCGGCGCCGGCGATCACGGGCACCCGTCCCTTGGCCTCCTGGATGCACCATTCGACGACCTTCTTGTGCTCGTCGTGGCTGAGCGTCGGGCTCTCGCCGGTGGTGCCGACCGGAACCAGGCCGTGGGTGCCCTCGGCGATCTGCCAATTGACCAGCGAGCGGAACGCGGCCTCGTCCAGCGAGCCGTTTTTGAACGGCGTGACCAAGGCGGTAAACGATCCCCGGAACTTCGTCTTGGCTGCCATGGGCTTCCTCCGTACGCGTGCTGGCCTGAAAAGAGGCCCCTTTCATATCGGGTCTAACGGGCCGGTAAAAGGCCCGGTCCCAGGTGACGCACCGTTTAGGCCGCGATTTTGCCGCGGTGATGGTCCAAACACGGCCGCGGTAAGCGGCTGTTGGTATTTTTTCCGCATATTCAATCAAATACAGCTAGGTCTTGAGCCACTTGAACGATTCGGGGCAACGAAACTCCGTGACCTTCTTTTCCCATGCCACATGGCGATCCGCCGGTCTGGTTGTGTGCCTGATGGCTGGGCTATCGGTCGGTTGCGCGGCCTTGGCCAAGTCCAATGAGACCACCGCGGACGGGACCAAAGACACAGCGAAACCAGTCGCCAAGGATACCGCGAAGGGCCCAGCCAAAGGATCGGCCAAGGGAACGGATAAGGGAACGGATAAGGGAACTGGCAAGGACACGGCCAAAGGCGGCGCTGGCAAGGGAACGGCTGGCGCACCGGCCAAGGATGCCGCGAAGAAACCCGTCAAGGATGCCGGCAAGGAACCCGCAAAGGACAAGCCCAAGCCTGCGGCCGGGGTACCTGTGCCAAAATCACAGCCGGCCGCCAACGGTTCGTCTCCCAAACCCGCACCCGCCCCGGCGGCGACGGCTGCCGTCAGACCAACCGCACCGGCTGCCGTCAAACCGATCGCAGCACCCGTGCTGGCTCCTGCGACCCGCCAGCATGCCGCACCACGCAAGCCCGTGACGCCGGCCGCGGTTGCTGCGACCTCATCGACTTCGCAGGCCGACAAGGACACGCTGGAGAACGTCATCGAGCTCGTGCGCAAGCACAGGCCGGGTGATGCCACCGACAATGCGGCCACGATCACAGATCCGGTCGCGCGAAAACTCGCCGAATGGATCATCCTGCGCAGCGACGACAATGGCGCCAGCGTCGAGCGCTACCGTGCCTTCATCAGCGCCAATCCGAGCTGGCCGTCGCAAACCTTCCTGCGCCGCCGCCTTGAAGCCGCGCTCTGGGACGACCGGCGCGAAGACTCCGTAGCGTGGTCGTGGTTCGAGAACGAATCCCCTGTCTCCGCCAAGGGGCGCTTCTCGCTCGCCAGGGCCATGCTGGCGCGCGGCGACCGTGCCAATGCCGAGCGCCTCGTGCGCGAGGCCTGGCGCAGCGACCCGATGTCGGAAGAGACGGAGAACAACGCGCTCGACCAATTCGGCGCGCTGCTCACGCCGGGCGACCAGAAAGCGCGAATGGACACGCTGCTCTATGGCAGCGAGCATGAGGCCGCGCTGCGCGCCGCCAAGCGGCTCGGCGCCGGCTACGTGGCGCTCGCCAAGGCGCGCATCGCCTCCTACAAGAAGGCGCCGAACACGCGCGCTCTGCTCGAAGCCGTGCCGCACGAACTGCACGGCGATCCCGGCTTCATCTTCAGCAAGATCCAGCTCCTGCGCCGCGAGGAGAAGTTCGCGGAAGCCGCGCAACTGATGCTGTCGGCGCCGAAGGATCCAAACCGGCTCTACAATCTCGATGAATGGTGGATCGAGCGGCGCCTGATCGCACGCAAGATGATCGACACCGAGGAATTCCGCAGCGCCTATCTGATCGCGCGAGACGCGGCCCTGCCCTCGCGCGACATCTACAAGACCGAGCAGGAATTCACCGCGGGCTGGATCGCGCTGCGCTTCCTCAATGATCCCGCGGCCGCAGCCCAGCATTTTGCCCGCATCGGCGTCGGCAGCGTCAACCCGACCACGCTGGCGCGCGCCGGCTATTGGCAGGGCCGCGCGGCGGAAGCCATGGGCCGCCAGCAGGAAGCGCGCAACGCCTATGCACGCGCGGCCGAGCAGTCGACGAGCTACTATGGCCAGCTTGCGCGGGCAAAACTCGGCCTGCCGCAGATCGAGCTCAACAGCGCGCCGCGCGGCCGCGGCGCCGAGCGGCTGGAGATCGTGCGCGCGGCGCAACTGCTCTACGAGCTCGACGAGCGCGAGATCGCGGTCCCGATGCTCGCCGACATGGGGGAGAATGGCGACCCCGAAGCGCTTGCCGGCCTCGGCGAGCTGACCCAGCGCTACAGCGACGCCCGCGGCATGCTGCTGGTCGGCAAGGCCGCGCTCAACCGCGGGCTGCCCTTCGACTTCTACGCCTATCCGGTCAACGGCATCCCGCAGTTCAGCCAGATCGGGCCCGAGGTCGAGCGCAGCATCGTCTACGCGATCGCGCGGCAGGAAAGCGCGTTCAATCCGGCGGTGGTGTCGCCGGCGCAGGCCTACGGGCTGATGCAGGTGACGCCGGACGCTGCGCGCTACGTCTGCAAGCGACACGGCGCAACCTACGACCTGTCGCGGTTGAAGAACGATTCGGTCTACAACGCCACGCTTGGCGCGGCCGAGCTCGGCGGCCTGCTCGAGGACTACCGCGGCTCCTACATCATGACCTTCGCCGCCTATAACGCCGGCCGCGGCAGCGTGAAGAAGTGGGTCGAGCGCTACGGCGATCCGCGCGAATCCAAGATCGACGCAGTCGACTGGGTCGAACTGATCCCGTTCTCCGAAACGCGCAACTACGTGCAGCGCATCATGGAGAACCTTCAAGTTTATCGCGCGCGCTTTGGCGGCGGAACGCGGCTGCAAATCGACGCTGACCTGCACAGAGGCACGAGCGGCAGCGTCGAGTAGCTGGTCAGCGCCGCATCGAGCCTCGTGGCTTACCGCCCTCTGCGAATCCAGGTGCGGTTCAAGGAGAGCTACCAAGCCACTCGCGCGGCATTATAATTGGAAGCGCCGCACATCGATTGGTCGACGGCACGAACCTGGAGGCGTGTCATGCTTCGCGTGTTCTGCGCAGTGATATCGATGGCCCTGATCCTGCCAGGTATTGCGGCCGGCAGCTCGACGGCTCACGCCAAGAAGCGCCTCCATCCGGCTCCCCAGGCGGTCGCGCAGGATCGCTATTGCCTGCAAGGACGACGCTGGGGGTATCCAGGCAATTGCCAGTTCGCCACTTACAGCCAATGCATGGCGACGGCGTCGGGCACGATAGACGCCTGCGGCCTCAATCCCACCTACGCATTCAGGGAATGGCAGGGCCCCCGGTAATCCCTGATTGATCGCGCAAGCGCGCCGCGAGACCTGCGAGCCGCGCCGGCAATCGAAGCGCCACGAATTCCATCATCACCTGACCGGAACGGGCCTACCTGCGGGTGCCAGTGGGCGGGCAACGCCCGTTGTGGTCGGCTGGGACCAATATGGATTGTCCATGCACATCGCCGACAATCCCGCCGCGGCCGCCTTGCACGCCTCCCACGAGGGATAGCTGCAATAGATCGTGCTGCTGCCGCCCCACTCCCACTTCTGGAGGCAGACGGGATATCTGGGATCGTAGCGTTCGGCCATCGCTGGCGCAGGAGCGAGGATCGTGGCGCCGGCCATGATCACCGCGCCGAGCACGCCCGTCATCCCGGCCATCCGAATTGTCCAACTGCTCACCGTCGAATCTCCAGCTCGCTCCTTTCACCGGAAAGAAGCCGTTACGTTCGAGCCAATATACGCCGCAACACCCGCAAAGAAAAACCCCGGCGGTTGCCCGCCGGGGTTCTCTGATCGGTCGAGAGATCGATCTTAGAAGTTGCGCTGAGCGCGGAGCAGCATGGTAACGCTGTTCTGGTCCCTCAGCTCATACAAAGCGCGTGGCTTTTGCAACGTGGCAGACGGCTGGATGTCCACCGTTCCCGAGTACCTCTGGTCCAAACGCGTCCAGTTGACGTCGGCGGTGAAGGCGAGGTTCTTGACCGGGGTCCAGACCACGTTGGCACCGACCACTGCAACGGCGAAGTCGGGGTTGCAGTTGCCGGTCAGACCAAGCGATTGCCGAGCGAAGAAGCAGATCGTGTTCGTGGCGAGGGAGCCGTAATCCACCACGCCATAGGCACCGTAGATGCCGCTCGCCCAGTTCGGGCTCCAGTTGTGGGTGTAACCACCGCGGAAGCCCCAGCTCTTCACCGTTTCAAGACTGCTATTCGCGAAGCCATTGCCGCCGGTGAATACCGCATCAGCAATGGCGGCAAACCCGAGGCTCTGGTAAGCACCAGGCACGCCCGTGCCACCAAACATCGCGACGGTGGTCGGGAACAAGCTCTGGAAGTTATAGCGCGTTGCACCGTCCGTATAGACGGCCTGCAAGTTGATCGAGTCGCCCGGTCCGGTCGGGATGTTCTTGATCGACAACGAACCCTGAACCGCCCAGCCAAACTTGGTGCCGGGAGAACCAGTGGACTCATTGGTACCGTAGTAACCCGGGGTATTCTCATGACCCACGACGGAGAGTTGGGCTAAACCCCAAGCTTGGTCAACGCGGACCGCACCGACGATATCCGGAACACGGGTGCCGGCAATCGTGGGCGCACCGTAACCGGTGAGGAAGCTGACAGTACCGTTGGGTGTGATGCTCGGCGTCGCACCACCCGGGAACGACAGGTTCCAGATGTTCGTCTGGTCATAGACTGTGGGGTCCTGCAACGCCACCGAAGCCGTGATGCCCTGACCGAAATCAGCCGTGTAAGCGACCTGGTTCACGCCGGTGACGTGGTTGGAACCGCCTGGCAACGTATCGGGACCGCCAGCCGGATAGCTCTGCCACGGAGCGTCGAAGATCGAGACCGTGCGGCCAAACGTAAATCCAGCGAACTGGATGAACGCGTGGTACAGACCGAGCGAGGCGCCGCCAATGGTACCGGTCGTGCTGTTGTAAACAGTCGTGCCGCCGACCGTGCCAGCGCCGACATAAGAACCACCGGTCCAGGTGAACACCATGTCCGCGTAGGTGCGCACGACGCCGTATTCGGTCGCGGTGCGGGTATCGACCGTGAAGTCCATACGAGCGCGGCTGGCCCAGTAGTTGCTCAGCCGGTTACGCGCGCCATCCGGTGCACCGGTCGCAAAGGCATAGTCGTTGCTGCTGCCGACCACAGTGTCTGCGCGGACATAGCCGCCGAACTTGATGCAAGTGTCAGTGCCCGGCATGTAGTAGAATCCGGCACCGTACAGGGAGCAGATCTTCACGTATTCGACCGCTTTGGCCTTCACGGGGAGATCGGCTGCCTGCGCTCCGCCCACGGCGATCAGACCCGCCGCTGAGCCGAGCAAAAGGCTCTTAACCAACTTCATGTTAAACCTCCAAGTTGCTCTTCAGGGAAGGTCACTGACCGGATGGCCAATTTCCCATTCCCGCTTTAAACACCGCTTAGCCGCTTCGCGCCTTCGGACACACCCGCATGAACGCGAGGGACTTAAGCGAACCACCTAAAACGGGACGACCTCGGGATGCCCCCCTCCGTCGCGTGGTCAGAATTACCGAACGACCTTGCACACACAACAAAAGAACGCTCCGAACCGGCCCTACAAAGCGCGTTTTCCAACGGGTGTTGCACAAATAACACGCGGATGTGATCGCGGCGCGCCTGTAAGTACTTGTTTTCCATACTCTTTTTGCAGCGGCTCCAAATGCTGTCAAAATTCCCTCGGTGAAGGGGGACAGAGCGCTTGCTCTCTGTGACGACGTCGCGACGCACTGGAATCGAAGAATCGGCAGCCGACTCGGAACGGAGGCTGGACGATCTCGTCGCCGCGCCGTTCGATCGCTGAGCGCACTGGTCTTTGACTAACGCGAGGCCGTTCCCCCAGGCCAAGCGAGGACAGAGTGCTAGTTCCCGTGGGAGGCGAGCTGCCGCCGGCCGGACCTACCTGGACATATATATTGTGGGGTGATTTGAAACGGTGGGCCGGAGTTCATTCACGGCTGGCGGAGACGGAGGGATTCGAACCCTCGATAGGCCTTTACAAGCCTATAACGGTTTAGCAAACCGCCGCCTTCAGCCACTCGGCCACGTCTCCGGCTGTGCCGGGTATGCCCGACCCCGCGGCGAGCCGCAAGCGGCAGAATCGAGGCTAGCGGGTTTCTTTGCACATGAAAGCTTTGACAGCGACCGAAGCGGGGGACGGGTCGAGACTGGCTTGACGTCCGGAGCGACGGCCGGCCGTCGTCAAGCACGCTGGTAGCCATCGCGTCAGTTGGCCAGCATGAATGCAAATATTGTCGCGCGCGAAATCTCGGCACGAGCGCGGTTAGTCTTGAAGCGCGGGCGGCGCGGCCGTTGTTCTCTCCAGCAAAGGCGACTAGAGTTTTTTGCACCCAGTTCGCCAAAGCACAGACCCGTCATCGCGGTCCGGAAACCCATTCACATGTCGCAGCAAAGCCGCAACAAGGGAGCTTCGGCCCCCTCCTCACTCCATTCGTCGGCTATTCTGGACCAGGCAATTGCGGCGCACCGTTCGGGCAATCTGACGGATGCGGAACGGGCCTACACGACCATCCTGAGGGCAAGCAGAACGCATCCCACCGCGCTCCATATGCTGGGGCTGTTGCAGGCCCAGCGCGGCAATTTTGCGGACGCCGAGCCATTGCTCAAGAAGGCTGCCCGCATCGACTCCGGCAATCCCGACGTTCTTTTCAACTATGCCAACGTGCTGCGTGCATTGGACAAGACAGACGATGCGCTCGCTTGGCTTGCGAAAGCGATTGCCCTGTCGCCGGACTTCGCCGATGCGCATCTCAATCGCGGCGCGATCCTGATTGCACGGAAGGAGTTTCACGGCGCGATCGCCGAACTTGATCGCGCCATTGCGATCACGCCATCGAGCGCAGCCTTCTTGAACCGAGGTAGTGCGTTCCAGCGGCTCGGTCAGCTTGACGAAGCGCATGACAGCTACCGAAGTGCCATCGAGCTTGCACCGTCGAATCCACAGTACCATTTCGTCTTGTCTGAGGTCCTTACCGAAATGGGCCGACACGACGAAGCGATCGAAGCGCTCGAAAGAACGGTCGCACTAAACAAGGCCTTCCCGTTCGCGTTGAGCAAGCTCGTTGATTCCAGGCGGAAGCGTGCCGACTGGCGCAGTTTCGAACGTGAACAGGCCGCCTTGGACGAAGCCGCCGAATCCGGCGTGGCGATCGACGCGCTCACCTTCCTTGTTGCCTCGTCGTCTCCGGCACACCAATTCACCTGTGCGAAGACGTATGTCGCCAACGTCGCCCCGGAGCGAGGTGCCGCGATACCCAGATCGCAGTCACCGGCTTCCCGGCTGCGGGTCGCGTACCTGTCTGCCGATTTTCGCAATCACGCCACCGCGCTTTTGATGGCCGGACTTTTCGAGGAGCACGACCGCGAGCGCTTCGACGTAAGCGCCATCTCCTACGGACCGGATGACGGCGGCAACATGCGCAACCGCCTGAAGGCAGCATTCGAACGCTTCGAAGACGTCAGACATCTTACCGACGAGGACGTGGTCAAGCTGATACGCCAGCTCGACATCGACGTCCTCGTCGATCTCGGAGGCTTCACCGCCGGTGCGCGACCGAAAATCCTTGCGTGCCGGGCGGCTCCCATCCAGGTCAACTATCTCGGCTTTCCCGGCACGATGGGCGCGTCATATATCGACTACATCATGGCCGACCGGATCGTCATCCCCGAAGGAGAGCAGAAGCATTACGCCGAGAAGGTGATCTATCTCCCCGACAGCTATCAGGTGACCGACACCAGGCGACCGCCCCTGCCAAATGCACCAGCCCGGAGCGAGGTCGGACTGCCGGACGATGCATTTGTCTACTGTGCGTTCAACAAAACGTTGAAGATCACGCCTGTGCTGTTCGATGTCTGGATGAGGCTGCTTGCCAAGACCGCCGGCAGCGTCCTTTGGCTGTTTGATGGGGGCCAGATCACCAGGGAGAACCTGAGGCGTGAAGCCGTAGCGCGCGGCATCGCCGCCGAGAGGATCGTGTTCGCCCCACCCGTCGCTATCGACGAACACTTGGCGCGCCACCAGCTGGCCGATCTGTTCCTGGACACGTTGCCCTACAACGCCCATACCACGGCCAGCGACGCCCTTTGGGCTGGCTTGCCGGTCCTGACCTGCCTCGGCACCGCCTTTCCGGGACGAGTTGCAGCCAGTCTCCTGAATGCTGTCGGCCTTCCCGAGTTGGTGACGCGATCGCTGGACGAATATGAGGGCTTGGCGCTTCGGATCGCGCACGATTCCGAACTTCGAACCGCCCTCAAGAGCAAGCTGGCGACGCATCGGTCCACTTGGCCTCTCTTCGATACTGTCGGTATGACACGACACATCGAAAAGGCCTTCAGTGAAATGTGGCGCCGGCATTGCGCCGGCGAAGCGCCGGCCTCGTTTGCCGTCTAAATCTGATGGTCGCCTTGGCGCAATCGCATCGATCGGTCAAGGTTCGGGTCCGTACGGCGGAGTGAACCGCTCAATGCGCGGTGGCCCAGGCCCTCGCCTCGCGCTGCGCGGCTGCGATCTCGGCATCCGACATCTGCCCGGCGACCTCCTGGCGAAGTGCGATCGCGTCCTTGCGGCCCTTCAGCGCCGCGAGGTTGAACCACTTATGCGCGGCGACGAGATCGACGAGGCCGCAGCGGCCGCTCGCCCAATACATGCCCCGCTCGAACAGCACGTCCGACAAGGCGCTCACGTCGACCGGCGTCGCGGTCTCCAGATCGAAAGTCCCCTGAAACATGTCGCATCCCCTTTTGTTGTGCCGCCTCGTTCCCCCGAGCGCGGCTCCCATCCAAACTGTTCAACTCGTCCCCATGCCGTTCTTGCCGGCTTGTTGAGGGCGATCTTGGCGAGCAAATTTGAATGGCAGTTTAAGTATCGCGATGAAGGGGACGTAAACGCGAGGCCACCTGGCGCGGCCACGAAAATGCAAGAAGTTCCGGATTCTCAAGTACTTCTGCGATACGTCAGATTTGGTTAACCGTCCGGATTTTCGGACGATGATAACCATCGCGCGTGGTGAGATGCGCACGATCGTAGCCAAATTCTGAGCTGTCATTCCCCGCGAAGGCGAGGAATCCAGTACGCCGCGGCTTCTCCGTATGCGTCACTGGCTCTGGAATACTTGGCGGTTTCAACCGGTCGTCGCAACACTCCATCAAAGGAGGTGGCGATGACGCCGGAGTGTGGGCGCGGCCGGGCCACGGCAATCGCGAGCCTGTTCGGCTGCGCTGTCGCGTCTTGGATCTGAAATTTTGAGAAATGAAAACGCCGGCGAGGATCCCGGCTACTCGAACGAGGGCGTCGGCGAACACGTCAGGACCAGATTTCATTTTGGCCGCGAGGCTACTCATGAAATTGCGGAGCCGATAAAGGCGAACCGCACCGAACGAAGAAAACTTGTTTCTTCTGCCGGACCGGACCTTGACGAGCAAGCTCGACAAGGAAGGACGATCCGACCGTTGACCTGATGTCTCGCCGACACCCTCTATCGCCGATCAGAGCCTGATTGACTGAGACCTGTCCTGCCGGAAGCAAACCAGATCGCAGAAGGCGCTGATGACGTGCCGGCCATCAGAGAGGCCGGCGACTTCAGAAGCGAAGTTACTTCTTCTTCTTCGCGACCTTGCGGGTCTTCTTCGCAGTCTTCTTCACTGCGCTCTTCGCCTTCTTCGCCTTCTTCGCTTTCTTGGCCATGTTGCCCTCCGATGTGTGAGATGGCTTTAATCGCTGCGTGCATTCGGGGATCGAATGCACTTCATCCCGAATACACCAACACGGCGAAAAAAACATCTTCCCGCTTAAGGAAGTGTTGACGCAGCGAAGCGCGCAAGTACTCCGCGCATCGTGCACGCGGTTGACGAGTCGTTCGATCGTCTATGCGAAAAGTGCCTGCCGCACCGACGCCGGCGAAAGCATCGATTGCAAGAAAACTCTATGCTGCAAGCCCATTTCGCATTCGCACGTTGCGCGCGATCGATGCTCCGGCGCGCGTTGCGTCTTGTTCGAAGGCGCACGAAGCGTGTTTCGCGGACTCTGAGTCGCGAATTTTGGCAACGAAAATATTTTCATGCTTAACGGCGCGATCGCTCGCCGGAGCGTGCTCGAAGCCGCCGTTTGTACGAATCGAAGACGGCGATTCGGTGGGGCTTGGACGATGCGATCGAGGCGACGTTGGTGTCGCCGAGTGCGCGACGGATGCGCAAAGGCAGGATCGCGGTGACGACACGCGCCGTCACCGCAACGTGTCAGACGCCGAGCTTGGACTTGAGCAGGTCGTTGACCGCTTGCGGGTTGGCCTTGCCGCCGGACGACTTCATCACCTGGCCGACGAACCAGCCGAGCGCCTGCGGCTTGTCCTTGACCTGCGCGACCTTGTCGGGATTGGCCGCGATGATGTCGTCGACCACCTTCTCGATCGCCGAGACGTCGGTGACCTGCTTCATGCCGCGGCTTTCGACGAGCGCGCGCGGATCGCCGCCCTCCTGCCAGACGATCTCGAACAGATCCTTGGCGATCTTTCCGCTGATCGTGCCCTCGCCGATCAGGTCGATGATCGCGGCAAGCTGCTCGGCGGCGACGGGAGCGCCCGCAATGCCCCGTCCCTCCTTGTTGAGACGGCCGAACAGCTCGTTGATCACCCAATTCGCCGCCATCTTGCCGTCGCGGGTGCGATTGGCGAGCCTGTCCAGCACGGTCTCGTAGAAGTCAGCGCTTTCGCGCTCGGCGACGAGCACGCTCGCATCATAGGTCGACAGGCCGAAGTCGGCGACGAAGCGCGTCTTCTTCTGGTCCGGCAGCTCGGGCAGCTTCGCCTTCAGCTCATCGACGAAGCTTTGCGAGAATTCCAGCGGCAAGAGATCGGGATCGGGGAAGTAGCGGTAGTCGTGCGCCTCTTCCTTCGACCGCATCGAGCGCGTCTCGCCCTTGTTGGGGTCGTAGAGCCGTGTCTCCTGGTCGATCTCACCGCCGTCCTCGAGGATCTCGATCTGGCGCCGCGCCTCGTACTCGATCGCTTGTCCAATGAAGTTGATCGAGTTCATATTCTTGATCTCGCAGCGGGTGCCGAGCGGCCCGCCGGGACGACGCACCGAGACGTTGACGTCGGCGCGCAGGTTTCCCTTCTCCATGTCGCCGTCGCAGGTGCCGAGATAGCGCAGGATCGAGCGCAGCTTGGTGACATAGGCCTTCGCCTGCTCGGCGTCGCGGATGTCCGGTTTTGAGACAATCTCCATCAGCGCCACGCCGGAGCGGTTGAGATCGACATAGGACATCGTCGGCGACTGGTCGTGCAACAACTTGCCGGCATCCTGCTCCAGGTGCAGCCGCTCGATGCCGACGTTGACGCTGCGGCCGCCGTCGAGCTCGACCAACACCTCGCCCTCGCCGACGATCGGCGACTTGTACTGGCTGATCTGATAACCCTGCGGCAAGTCGGGATAGAAATAGTTTTTCCGGTCGAACACCGAACGTAGATTGATCTTCGCCTTCAGTCCGAGCCCGGTCCGGACAGCCTGCCTGACGCATTCCTCATTGATGACGGGCAGCATGCCGGGCATCGCCGCGTCGATCAGCGACACGTGCGTGTTCGGCTCGCCGCCGAACGCGATGGACGCGCCCGAGAACAGTTTTGAGTTCGACGTCACCTGCGCATGGATTTCCATGCCGATGACGATCTCCCAGTCGCCGGTGGCGCCTTTGAGAAGCTTGTGGGGGGCGGGTGCGTTCATGGGTCTCGATGTCCGGACAAATCCATATCGGGGTTGGTTGGGCTTCGCGCAACGGATCGCGCCAGTCAAGCTGGAGAACGTGGTGCGACAATGGGCCGACGACGGCGGCTGGCGCATTCCGCCCGCGCCGGGCCTGCACAGTGCACATTTGGCGCCGCTCCCTCAGGCATTGACGCCGACGCCCGATGCGCCGTAGAAGTTGAGTGCAGGGGGCAATGCATGTTCTTTCGTAGCCTGATTTTGGTGGCTTCGGCCGCCGTTCTCGTGTCCTGTTCGACACCTTATCAGCAACAAGGCTTTACCGGTGGATCCGACGTCAAGGAGCTCAGGCCCGACGTCTTCCGCGTGAGCTTCCAGGGCAATGGTTACACCACCCGCGAGAGTGTTCAGGTCTATTGGCTCTATCGTTCTGCCCAACTGGCGATCGAAAAGGGCTTTGCTGGATTTGAAATCCTGTCAGACATTCAATTCGCGATGCATCGACCACCGGCGAATGATCGTGGCCCTCGCCTCGCCAGCGCAGTGCCGTCGCTGCGCACCCGAATTCCGGTGTCACCACAGGAGACTGCCGATTTCAGGATCTGGGATCATGGCGATTTCGCCAGCCGATCGGATCAGCCGATCCGGCTCGCGCGTGGCGGCGTGTTTATCTACACCGGCGGCGGGGCGGCGGGGCCCAAGCCCGGACTCGAGGCCGACGTGCACTTCCTGCCGGCACCGGTCGAGGCGGCTCCTCCGAAAGTCTTCAATGCCAAGGCGCTGATTGCCCAGTTGGAGCCGCTCATCAAGGCCGAGCGGTGCAACCTCGGCAATATCTGTCCGCATGTTCACGAATATCTGCTGCCGAAAGGAACGCTAAGATAGCGCGCCGCGAGATATCATTGCGGGTGAACCGACCTCACGATCTAAGCAGCGTGGCAGTGATCCGCTCCCACTCCGCCTGCAATGAATCTTTCGCCGCCGGCTGGCCCGCCTGGCGGTACCAATAGCCGGCATTGCCGAGATCGCCTTCAACGCGGTGCAAGTATGCGTGCACCCAGGCGGCGTCGCGGCTGTCCTCGTCCTGGACGATCTTGTGCGCCTTGTCCCAGTCTCCCTTCGCGGCCCACCAGAGCCCTGCGAGCGGCGCGCTGAGTTCGGGCGCCGGCGCTGCGCCTTCGAGGCTGGCGATGTACGCCGCCATGTTCACCACCACCTCTCGGGCGTGAAGCGGCCGGCCGCCTGCTCGATGACCTCGCCGAGCGAGAACAGCGTCTCCTCATCGAAGGGCCGGCCGATCAATTGCAGGCCGAGCGGCAGACCTTGCGCATCCTTGCCCGCGGGCGCGGCGATGCCGGGCAGGCCCGCCATGTTCACGGTGACCGTGAAGATGTCGTTCAGGTACATCTCGACCGGGTCGGCGCCGCCCTTCTCGCCGATGCCGAAGGCGGCCGACGGCGTTGCCGGCGTGAGGATCGCATCGACGCCCCTGGCGAAACAGTCCTCAAAGTCCTTCTTGATCAGGGTGCGCACTTTTTGCGCACGCAGATAATAGGCGTCGTAATAGCCGGCCGACAGCACATAGGTGCCGATCATGACGCGCCGCTTCACCTCGGCGCCAAACCCTTCGGCGCGGGTGTTCTCGTACATCTCGATGATGTTGCGTCCCTGCTCGCGCAGGCCGTAGCGTACGCCGTCATAGCGCGCGAGGTTCGACGAGGCTTCCGCCGGCGCCACGATGTAGTAGGCCGGCAAAGCGTATTTGGTGTGCGGCAGCGACACCTCGACAAGCTCGGCGCCGGCGGCCTTCAGCCAGGCCGCGCCCGCTTCCCAAAGCTTTTCGATCTCGGCAGGCATGCCGTCGAGACGGTATTCCTTGGGAATGCCGATCTTCATGCCCTTCACGGACTTGCCGACCGCGGCCTCATAGTCCGGCACGGCGATGTCGACGGAGGTCGTGTCCTTCGGATCGTGGCCCGCCATCGAGCGCAGCAGCATCGCACAATCGCGCACGCTGCGCGCGATCGGACCGGCCTGATCGAGCGAGGAGGCAAAGGCGACGATGCCCCAGCGTGAGCAGCGGCCATAGGTCGGCTTGATGCCGACGGTCGCGGTGAAGGCTGCGGGCTGGCGGATCGAGCCGCCGGTATCGGTCGCGGTCGCGCCCATGCAGAGCAGCGCCGCAACGGCCGAGGCCGAGCCGCCGGACGAGCCGCCAGGCACCAGCGTCGTGTTCGAGCCCTCGCGCCGCCAGGGATTGCCGACGGGACCGAAGCAGGAGGTCTCGTTCGACGAGCCCATCGCGAACTCATCATTGTTGAGCTTGCCGAGCATCACCGCACCGTCGCGCCAGAGCTGCGAGGTGATGGTCGACTCGTAGGTCGGCACGAAATTGCCGAGGATCTTCGAGCAGGCCGTGGTGCGCACGCCCTTGGTCGCAAACAGGTCCTTGATGCCGAGCGGAATGCCGGCGAGCGGGCCGGCATCGCCCTTGGCGATCTGGCTATCAGCTTCGCGCGCCATGGCGCGCGCCTGGTCGGGCGTATCCAGGACGAAGGCGTTGAGCGCGCGTGCAGCTTCCATCGCACTCAGATGCGCGTCGGTCAGCTCAAGCGACGTGAATGTCTTGTCGGCGAGACCCTTGCGGGCCTCGGCGAGCGTCAGCGATGTCAAATTGGTCATTTATTGATCGGGCTACAGAAGAACGGAGACAGGGTCTTGTCGTTGGCCGGGTCGTCTTGCTTAACGTTGTTCTTGGCGGATGCATTCGCCGCCGCCTCGAGCTGGTCGAGCACGGCATTGGCCGCCACGTTGGGATCGGCAGCCTTGCCCTGCCGCTCCATCGCGTCGAGATAGTTCATATAGGCCTGATAGGCCTTCTCATCGTCGCATAGCAGGCACATCGGACTCGTGTCCTAATTTTTTACTCGACGACCTTCGGCACCAGGAAGAAGTGGCCTTCGGTCGCCGGCGCATTGGCAACGATATCATCGGCGATCTCACCATCATTGACGACGTCCTGGCGCTTCTTCATCTCCATCGGCGTCACCGAGGTCATGGGATCGACGCCCTCGACATTGACCTCCGAGAGTTGCTCGACGAAGGCCAGCATGGCGTTGAGCTCGCCCTGGAGATGCGGAACCTCGTCGTCGGAAACCGCAATGCGCGCCAGATGCGCGATGCGGCGGACGGTAGCGGCGTCAACGGACATAATATAAGGCCTCGAACGGCAGAAATCCTGTTCTGCCGTATAGCAGAGGCATGTTTTGCGCCGCAACCAGCGCTGGGCGCATGATCCGGACCCGAAGGGCCGCGTTAGCGCAAAGTGGGCAGCGGTTTTCCGAAAAGATCATGCGCAAACAATAACCTAAAGCGCAATGACGATCCTCCCGGATCTCATCGCGCCTAGCCGGCCAGCGCTTTCAGGCGGGCCTGCGCGGATTTGGCCAGCTCCCGGGTCAATTCGGACGCGGGCATCTCGCGGCCCATGCCAATGGCCTGTCCGGCCCAAAGATTGGTGAAATCCACCCTGCCCTGCTTCTCGGCCGCCGCCTTCAAAGGCCCCAGCGCGGTCGCGGCATGGGGAAAGGCCGGCGCGTCCGGTGAAATCGGGCCGGCTTCGCGCATCAGACGGTTCTGCACGCCGCGCGCGGGCCGTCCGGTCATCACGTTGGTAATGACGGTGGAATCGTCCCGCGCTTCGGCGAGCGCCTTGCGGCCACCGGCGCTGACCTTGGATTCTGGGCAGCGCAGATAGGCGCTGCCGATCTGCACGCCGGCCGCACCGAGCGCAAAGGCAGCCGCGATACCGCGCCCATCCGCAATGCCGCCGGCCGCGATCACCGGCACCTTCACGGCATCGACGACCTGCGGCACCAGAGCGAAGGTGCCGGGCTGCTCGGCGATTTCATCGGTCAGGAACATGCCGCGATGGCCGCCAGCCTCGGCTCCTTGCGCGATCACCGCATCGACACCGCGCTGCTCGAGCCAGACTGCCTCCTTGACCGTGGTGGCCGACGAGATGACGAGGCAGCCGGCCGCCTTGACGCGCTTGAGCTGCTCCTCCGCCGGCAGGCCGAAATGGAAGCTGACGACTTCCGGCTTCAGCTCCTCGACGACCTCGCAGAACGCTGCATCGAATGGCGCGCGGTTGGCAGCGTTGATGGGCGCCGCCGGATCGAGACCATGCTCCTTGTAATAGCCCGCGAGACGCTGCTTCCAGCGCGCTTCGGCCTCGGCCGTAAGCTCGAGCGGCTTGTGGCAGAAGAAGTTCATGTTCACGGGCGCGGTAACCCGCTGGCGGATGAGATTGACTTGCTCGCGCGCCTTCTCCGCCGACAGCATCGCGCATGGCAGCGAGCCGAGCGCACCGCCTTGCGCCGCCGCGATCACCAGCTCCGCATCCATCACGCCGGCCATCGGCGCCAGCACGATCGGGAATTCGGTCTTGAAGAGGTCGATCAGTCGACGGTCAGGCCACATGGTTGTTCTCTCTTCTCTAAGCAGCGGAAGCGACCGAGTTGCGCCGGCCGGCGAGCAGCTGCTCCGCCTCTGCCGCGATCCGCTCGACGATCTCGGCTGCCGGCGGAATATCATGGATCAGGCCAACCGCCTCGCCCGCGATCACAGCGGCGACATCGAAATTGCCGCTCGCTTTTGCGGCGGCATAGTCGGCCGCAACCTTGGCGACATTCTGCATCAATTCGACCTCGCGGCCCATCCAGCGCCGGGCGTGATCGTTGATCAGGCACCGCCCGGTAAACGGCGCCGGCCAGACATTGTTACGGGAGAGATCGAAAATGATGCCGCGCACAGTCGAGCCGCTCGTTGCATCACAGATGCGCCGCTTCGCCTCCTCCGCACCGTCGGCCTCCCGGCTCGCATAAAAGCGCGTACCGAGCAGCACGCCGCTTGCGCCCAGCATCACCATGGCGGCGAGCCCGCGTCCGTCGGCGATGCCGCCGGCCGCGACCACCGGCACGCGACCCGCCGCGAGATCGACGATCCCAGGCACGAGATCGATCGTGGTGCGGGATGCACCATGGCCGCCTGCCTCGGTGCCTTGCGCGATCAGAACGTCGGCCCCCGCATCGAGCGCCTGTCGCGCCATGGCCTCGTCCTGAACCTGGCAGATCAGCCGCGCCCCGCCCGCCTTGATCTGCGGCGCAAACGGCGCGGGATCGCCGAACGACAGCATGATCGCCCCGGGCTTCGCCGCGAGCGCAACATCGAGAAGCTCGGGGCGCTTGGCGAGGCTCCAGGTGATGAAGCCGATGCCGAACGGCGCGCGTAGCGCCTTCAGCTTCGCCGTCTCCTGCTCCAGCCAAGCCCTTTCGCCATAGCCACCGCCGAGAATGCCGAAGCCGCCGGCGCGGCTCACCGTCGTCACCAGGCTGCTGCCGGCGATGATGTCCATCGGAGCAAGCAAGATCGGATGCTTAATACCGAGCAGCGCGGTCAGGGGTGTGGTGATTGGCATGGCTCCTCCCGTGTGGACAGGAAGACTAAGTGGGAATAGCATTCTCGAAAATTGAATTCTTGCGAACGCTGCCATCTCAAAAACGAAACGAAACCATGGAACTCAGCGATATCAAGACCTTCGCCGCGGTCGCCCGTACTGGCGGCATCACCCGGGCCGCCGAAGAACTCAACACCGTGCAGTCGAACGTCACCCAGCGCATCAAGGCGCTGGAGGCCGAGATCGGCACGCCGCTGTTCGAGCGCCACAGCCGCGGCATGACGCTGACCGGCGCCGGCAAACGGCTCTTGCCTTACGCGCAGCGGATGGCGGCGCTTTCGCGCGAGGCCGTCCTTGCCGCCCGCGATGATGGCGAGCCGAAGGGGCCGCTCGCGATCGGCTCAATGGAGACAACCGCCGCCGTCCGCCTGCCACCGCTGCTCGCGGATTTCCACCGGCGTTTCCCTGCCGTGCGGCTGAGCCTGCGCACTGCAACCACCGCCGATCTCGTCGCCGCCGTGCTCGATGGTGCGCTCGACGGCGCCTTCGTCGCCGCTCCCATCGAGCATGCCGAGCTCACCGCCGTCAGCGCCTTCCGCGAAGAGCTGGTGCTTGTCAGCGCGCGCCGCTGGACGTCACTCAAAGAGCTCCGCGCCGGCACGCCGGAGTCAGGCCCGACCGCGCTGGTGTTCCGCACCGGCTGCACCTATCGGCAACGCCTCGAGCAGATGTTCGTCGAGTTCGGCTGGCCGTCGGCGGCGCGCTTCGAGCTCGGCACGCTCGACGGCATGATCGGCTGCGTCGCCGCCGACATGGGCGTGACGCTGCTTCCACGTGCGGTGGTCGAGCGCAGCGCGATGATCGGCAGCGTGTCGATCCACACACTGAGCCCGGCTTACGCAGGGGTTGAGACGCTGTTCATCCAGCGCAGCGCCGGCCACCAGTACAGCGCGCTTCAGGGGTTTGCGTCCTGCCTGAACAGGGATGACGAGGTCATCGCGGCCTGAGCGACCAACGCCGCAGCGCCACGATCGCCCAGATCGCCTCGACTACGCCGAACGGCCAGGCGCCCTGCAGTATACCGTAGGCCGAGCCGAGCGCGCAGGAGGCGGCGAACAGCAGCACGAACCAGTGGCTGCGGTCCTCCAGCGCATAACAGACCAGCATCGCCGTCACGGCGAACAGGCCGAATAAGGTCAGCGCATCCATTGTTCTCGGTTCACTCCGCAGCGCTTGCCATGGTATGCGCTAACACCATGCCGGCTCCTATCCTACCTCTGGTCGATGCTGCAACCCACTGGCCCGCGCGAGGTGCGCTGATTGGGCTCGATCTCGGTACCAAGACGATCGGCGTTGCCGTCTCCGATCCCGACCGGCGGCTCGCGACCGGCGTCGAGACAATCCAGCGCAAGGCATTCAAGCAGGACGCCGCGCGCCTGCTCACCATCGCCGCCGAGCGCAAGGCTGTCGGCTTCGTGCTCGGGCTTCCGATCAACATGGACGGCAGCGAGGGCCCGCGCGCACAATCGACCCGCGCCTTTGCCCGCAATCTCGCCGGTCTCACGGCACTGCCGATCGGCCTGTGGGACGAACGTCTCTCGACGTCGGCGGTCGAGCGCGAGCTGATTAGCATGGACGTCAGCCGCGCCAAACGCGCCGAGGTGATCGACGAGCACGCCGCGATCTTCATCCTGCAAGGCGCGCTCGATCGTTTGGCCAATCTTCGCGACGCACCCGGGATGGACTGACCCATGGCGGTGGTGATTGCAGCACTGCTGCCGGTCTTCATTCTCATCGCGCTCGGCGTGGTGCTGAAACACAGCCTGATGCGGCTCGACACGCAATGGCACGGGCTGGAGCGGCTGACCTATTACGTGCTGTTTCCGATGCTGCTGATCCAGACGCTGGTGAAGGCCGACCTCGAAAAGGTGCCGGTCGCAGGCGTCGGCGGCGCGCTGCTGCTATCCTCGCTCGCGATGTCGCTGCTGTGCCTCGCACTGCGGCCGGCCCTGGCACGGCTCGACATCGACGGCCCCGCCTTCACCTCGATCTTCCAGGGTGCAACCCGCTGGCAGACCTATGTCGCACTGTCAGTCTCCGCCAATCTGTTCGGCGACATCGGCCTCGCTCTCGCCTCCGTCGCGATGGTCGCAATCATTCCGCTGGTCAACGTGTTCAGCGTCGCGGTGCTCGCGCACTATGCCTCGCCAAACAAGCAATCCGTCGGCGCTATCGTCATGACCGTGGCGAGCAACCCGCTGATCTGGGCCTGCGCGATCGGCCTGCTCGTCAACGTCCTGCACCTGCCGCTGCCAAAGATCTGGCACGAGGTCGCGGATGCGCTGAGCCGCTCTTCCCTTGCCATCGGCCTGCTCGTCACCGGCGCGGGCCTGCATCTCAATGGCCTGTTCCGCCCGAGCATGGGCGCCGCCATCGGCGTCGCCCTCAAGCT
Organism: Bradyrhizobium sp. UFLA05-153; assembly: GCF_054185185.1. Classification (NCBI taxonomy): domain Bacteria; kingdom Pseudomonadati; phylum Pseudomonadota; class Alphaproteobacteria; order Hyphomicrobiales; family Nitrobacteraceae; genus Bradyrhizobium; species Bradyrhizobium sp. UFLA05-153. Next base: position 12,117 of record NZ_JBBIAM010000073.1, on the reverse strand, counting down.
CGTGCTGATGCCCTTGATCGCGCTTCTGCTGGCGCTATGGTTCGGGCTGACCGGGACGAGCCTTGCGATCATCGCAGTCTGCGCGGCGGTGCCGACCTCGCCCAGCGCCTATGTGCTGGCCCGCCAGATGGGCGGCGATGCGCCGTTGCTCGCGCAGATCATCACGCTGCAGACGATCTTGGCGGCGATCACGATGCCGATCGCGATCGCGCTGGTGGCCTAGCCGCCATCATCGGCGCGCGATTGCCGGCAACCTCAACTCCCCAGCCACATCGTCAGCACCACTGCGGTCAGATTGTTCAGCGCATGGAGCACGATCGTGAGCCACAACGAATTGCCGCGGTAGCGCATGTAGCCGAACCACAAGCCGATCGAGAACACCTCGGCGAGGAAATACATGTCGTACTGGAGATGCACGGCCGTCCAGACCAGCGACGACAGGATGATCGCGCCGGGCACGCGCAGAAAGCTTTCCGACCAGCCACGATAGAGGAAGCCCCGCGCGATCACCTCTTCGGACATCGGCGCGGCAATGCTGAAGCTGAGCACGAGCATCGTCGCCGCACCCTTGTCGCGGCCCGATTTCAAGAGATCGGTCATGAAGCCGGGCGTCGCCTCGCGGCCCAGCGTACGCGACATCGTCTCCCAGATCACCACGATCAGGACGAGACCGACGACACCGAGCAGAATCTGCAACCAGGACGGCCAGCGCAGTGCGAGGTAGTCGGCGAAGGAAGCTCCCTTCAGGCGAATGGCCAGCCACACCGCGGCCAGCGTGGTCGGCAGACCCGCGATCACCGACAGCGCCAGCGCCTGCGGATCGCGGCCGACGAACTCGAGGGACGCCATGTCGATCGGGCCGCCGCGATGCGCGACGAGATAGACGACCGTGCCGATCTGGCCGACGAACATCGCGGCGAAGACGAACAGACCCCACAGCGACGTGCCCCAGAATTTCCAGACGCGCGGGGATACCTCGGCGGGCGTCACGATCAGCGGCGGGTGGTCAGGATTGAGAGTGTCCATCAAGAGACTTTCGTTGGATGATCGCTGTCATTCCGGGGCGATGCGCAGCAGCGAACCCGGAACGACAGACCAAGTGATCGACACAAAACATGTCAACGCAGCGCTGGCTCGAGCAGCGCTCGCACGTCGGCACTCTCCAGCTCCACTGCGCCATACATGCTGGCGTGACTGGTGGCGAGGCGTGTGGCGGCGAACAATTCGGCGTGCCGATGTGACACGACGTTGAGCGCGGCAGTTGCTGCAAGCAGTGCGAGCTTCTCAACCGCTAGCCGCGCGACCCGCTCGGAATCCTGCCGACGGAAAGCCTTATCAATGAAGGCCAATGCATCACCCACACCGGGAAGGCCGCTGGTTTCGGCTCTGAGATGCATCAGCACGTGGGCGGCCGCCTCGGGTTCACGCGCCAGCGCGCGCAGCACGTCGAGGCACATCACATTGCCCGAGCCTTCCCAGATCGCATTCACCGGGGATTCGCGAAAATGGCGCGCCAGGATGCCGTCTTCGACATAGCCATTGCCGCCGAGGCACTCCATCGCCTCGTAGAGGAAAGCCGGCGCGCTCTTGCAGACCCAGTATTTGATCGCGGGCGTGAGCAGCCGCATGTAGTTTGCTTCACGAGCGGCTTGGTGCGCCCGGTCGAAAGCCTGGCAAAGCCGCATCACCAGAGCGACCGTCGCCTCGACATGCAGTGCCATGTCCGACAGCACCGCCTGCATCAGCGGCTGATCGGCGAGATGTTTTTGGAACACGCTGCGATGACGCGCGTGATGCAGCGCGTGCGCCAGCCCCGAACGCATCAGTCCGGCGGAGGCGATCGCGCAATCCTGCCGCGTCAGCTGCACCATCTGGATGATGGTGCGGATGCCCTTGCCCTCCTCGCCGACGGCTTCCGCATGGGCGCCGACGAACTCGACCTCGGAGGACGCATTGGACCGGTTGCCGAGCTTGTCCTTGAGACGCTGGAACTGGATCGCGTTGACCGAACCATCCGGCGCAAAGCGCGGCATGAAGAAACAGGTCAGCCCGCCCTCGGCCTGCGCCAGCACGAGGAAGGCGTCGCACATCGGCGCCGACATGAACCATTTATGGCCGGTGATGCGGTAGGCGTTCCCATCGCGCACCGCGCGCGTCATGTTGGCGCGTACGTCGGTGCCGCCCTGCTTCTCCGTCATGCCCATACCGAGCGTCATGCCGCGCTTCTCCCACCACGGCGCGAAGCTTGGATCGTAGCTCTTCGTCGACAGCACCGGCATCACGCGCGCGAGCAGATCAGGCTGCATCGCAAGCGCCGCGACAGAGGCGCGCGTCATGGTGATCGGGCACAGATGTCCGGTCTCGACCTGTGAGGCGATGTAGAACTTTGCCGCGCGGATGACCTCGGCCGCATCGCCGGCAGGCTTTCCGTCCGTAGTCCAGGTGGAATTGTGCACACCGGCATGCGCGCTATACGCCATCAGCTCGTGATAGGCGGGATGAAACTCGACCTGGTCGCGACGGTTGCCCTTGGCGTCAAAGGTGCGGAGCTTTGGCGTGTTCTCATTGGCGATGCGCCCGCGCTCGGCCATCGCCGCCGAGCCCCAATGCCGGCCGAACGCCGACAGCTCCTGTTCCGCCGCAGCACCGCCATTGGCCCTGACTGCATCCACCAGAGGGCGATCTGCTGCAAACAGGTCGACGTCCTCCAGAGGCGGCGACTGGTTGAAGACCTCGTGGGTTGCGAAGCTCGGCTGGGTCATGGCGTGTCCTCGGACCGGAATCAGTTCCGCCGCGGCTGGATCGGGAAATCATAGGCTGCCCCGCCCGCCCCCGGCAGGGAAAAATGCCACCACTCCTTCGAATAGTTCACAAAGCCTTGCCGGGCCATCACAGCGACCAGCCGCTTGCGCCAGGCGCGCTGATCGGCCGTGATCGACGGTGCAGCGGTATGGCCCTTCGCATCCGTGCAGTCATAGCCGGTGCCCATGTCGACGCTGCCTTCGGGCGGCCGGGCCTCGACCGGCGCCGTGCAGTCGGCGTAGGACCTGGCGGGATCATATTTGGCGGAGTTGTCAGCCCTGAGATCGACGAGCGTCAGATCGAGCGCCGCACCCGTGGAATGCTGCGAGCGGCTCGCGATGTAGCCGAGCCGGAACAGCTCGGTCTTGGGAATCTTGGGATTGTAGCGTCGCTCGGCCGCCGGCTCGCGGCCGTTCTGCGCCCATGCCACCATATCGAGCGACGCGCGCACCGGGCGGTAGCAATCGAACATCTTCAGCGAGAGGTTTTGGATGGCCAGCTCCTGCTGGATCGCCTTCAGCCGCAGCCCCACCTCCCGCTTCACCACGCATTCGCCGGCGCCGTAGCCGCTCAGCGGATGGCCGGTGAAATTGTTCGAGGTCGCGTAGCGGATGTCCTGGATGATCGTGGGATCGATGTCGCGCAAGTACACGAAGCCGCCGGGGAGCGATTGGGCGTGGGCGAAGGAAATTGAGACGATTGTTACAATTGCAATCAAGATCAGCTTCACGGAGCACTTCCCATCTTTCCATCGTCATTCCGGGGCGATGCGACGGGACCGCGCAAAGCGCGGCCCGGAGCATCGAACCCGGAATCTCGAGATTCCGGGTCTGGCGCTGACGCGCCATCCCGGAATGACGGTGTATCAGACTGATCAGGGGATAACTCACTTCCCTACCTTTGGCCCTTGCCCCCTTACCCATCCCCGCCTATAGCTCTGCTTTTAATGACCCCTGCATCGAAATCGACCTTCGTCCTCGGTCACCGGCATCTGCTGGGCATCGAGGGCCTTTCCGCTGCCGACATCACCGGCCTCCTCGACCTGTCCGAAGAATATGTCGAGGTGAACCGCCAGGTGGACAAGAAACGCGCCGTCCTGCGTGGGCGGACGCAAGTGAACCTGTTCTTTGAGGCGTCCACCCGCACCCAATCCTCGTTCGAGATCGCCGGCAAACGCATGGGTGCCGACGTCATGAACATGTCGGTCTCCTCCTCCTCCATGAAGAAGGGCGAGACGCTGATCGACACCGCGGTGACGCTGAATGCCATGCACCCGGACATCCTGGTGGTACGACATCACGCCTCCGGCGCGGTGGAACTTCTGGCCCGCAAGGTTGACGGTTCCGTGATCAATGCCGGCGACGGCGCGCATGAGCATCCGACGCAGGCGCTGCTGGACGCGCTGACCATCCGCCGCAACAAGGGCCGGATCGAGGGCCTCGTGATCGCGATCTGCGGCGACGTCCTGCATTCGCGCGTCGCCCGCTCCAACATCATCCTGCTCAACACCATGGGCGCCCGCGTCCGCGTCGTCGGGCCGTCCACGCTGCTGCCGCCCGGCATTGAGCGGATGGGCGTCGAAGTTGCGCGAGACATGCGCGAGGGCCTGGAAGGCGCTGATATCGTCATGATGCTGCGGCTCCAGCGCGAGCGCATGAACGGCTCCTTCGTGCCGTCCACCAGCGAATACTTCAACTATTTCGGCCTCGACCAGAAAAAGCTCGCCTACGCCAAACCCGATGCGCTGGTGATGCATCCCGGTCCCATGAACCGCGGCGTCGAGATCGACACAGCGGTCGCCGACGGCGCCCAGTCCCTGATCCGCGAACAGGTGGAGATGGGCGTCGCCGTACGCATGGCGGTGCTGGAAGCGCTCGCCCGTAACCTGCCGAACGCGTGATGCCAATGCTAACCGACCGCCGCCCGATCCTGCTCGCCAACGCCCGCGTCGTCGATCCCGCCAGGGATTTTGACGGCATCGGCGACGTCCTGATCGCCGACGGCACGATCCGCGAGACCCGCCGCGGCATCGGCGCAGCCGGCGTCCCCGAGGGCACCGACATCGTCAACTGCTCCGGCAAGATCGTGGCTCCCGGCCTGATCGACATACGCGCCTTCGCCGGCGAGCCGGGCTACGGTCATCGCGAGACCTTTGCGAGCGCGAGCCAGGCGGCCGCGACCGGCGGCATCACCACCGTGATCTGCCAGCCGGACACCTTACCCGTCATCGACAATTCGGCGACCGTCGACTTCGTGATGCGCCGGGCCCGTGACACCGCGATCGTCAACATCCAGCCGATGGCCGCCCTGACCAAGGGGATGCGCGGCGAGGAGATGACCGAGTTCGGTCTCCTGAAAGCCGCCGGCGCGGTCGCCTTCAGCGACGGCGACCGAAGTGTCACCAATGCGCAGGTGATGCGCCGCGCCCTCACCTATGCGCGCGATTTCGACGCGCTGATCGTGCATTACACCGAGGATCCCAACCTCGTCGGCGAAGGCGTCATGAACGAGGGCGAGTTCGCGACCCGCCTCGGCCTGATGGGCATCCCGAACGCCGCGGAAGCCGTGGTGCTGGAGCGCGACATGCGCCTCGTCGCGCTGACCGGCGGCCGCTATCACGCGGCCTCGCTCTCCTGCATCGACTCGCTCGATATTCTCAAGCGCGCCCGCGACGCCGGTCTTGCCGTCAGCGCCTCGGTCTCGATCAACCATCTCGCACTGAACGAGAACGATATCGGGCCTTACCGGACGTTCCTGAAACTGTCGCCGCCGCTGCGCACCGAGGACGACCGCCGGGCGCTGGTTGCGGCCGTCGGCTCTGGCCTCGTCGACGTCATCATGTCCGACCACAATCCGCAGGACGTCGAAGGCAAGCGGCTGCCGTTCGCGGAAGCAGCTCCCGGCGCGGTGGGCCTCGAGACCATGCTGTCGGCGGGGCTGCGGCTGGTGCATAATGGCGAGATGGAACTGAAGACGCTGATCAGGGCGATGTCGACCCGGCCGGCCGAGCTGCTCGGCCTGCCCGGTGGCACCTTGCGCGCCGGCGCGCCGGCCGACGTCGTCGTGATCGACGCCGACACGCCCTGGGTGCTCGATCCCGCCGACCTCAAATCGCCCTGCAAGAATACGCCATTCGATGAAGCCCGCTTCTCGGGCCGCGTGGTGCGCACCATCGTCGGCGGACGGACGGTGTTCGAGCATGTCTAATCATGCGCGGGAAATACGCCGGACATGGAGATGTGGCGATGGGAATTGAAGCTGTCCTGCCAGTTGCATTCCTTATCGGCTATTTCCTGGGCTCGATCCCGTTCGGGCTCGTACTGACACGCCTTGCAGGCACGCAGGACCTGCGCTCGATCGGCTCGGGCAATATCGGCGCCACCAATGTGCTGCGCACCGGCCGCAAGGGACTGGCAGCAGCGACGCTATTGCTCGACGCACTCAAGGGCACGGTTGCGGTGGTGGTTGCGGGCTATCTCGCCGGGCCCGATGCAGCGATTCTGGCAGGCCTCGGCGCCTTTCTCGGCCATCTCTTCCCGGTCTGGATCAAGTTCAAAGGCGGCAAGGGTGTCGCGGTCTATATCGGCATCCTGCTTGGCCTGTTCTGGCCGGGCGCACTGTTCTTCTGCCTCTTGTGGCTCGCAACCGCCTTCACCACCCGCTACTCCTCGCTCTCGGCGCTGGTAGCGGCCTTCGTGACGCCGATCTTCCTGTGGTGGTTCGGCCACCTCGCGCTCGCCTCGCTGTTCGCGGTGCTGACACTGCTGTTGTTCTACATGCATCGCGAGAACATCAAGCGGCTGCAGTCGGGCACCGAGGGCCGGATCGGTCAAAAGGGCTGAGTCCGGAAAAAGTACGGATACCGACGCAGGCCGTCCGCATTATATTCCAATTCCTGTTCGCAACTCTTGTGCTGACAGTGGCAAAGGAGTTCCATGCCTGTCATCCTCAGGGATGACAATGGCGTCATCCGGTTTGCGTCCGATGAATGAGAAGACCGACGTTACGCATGATCGACTAACTCAGCGCAGCGCCACTGATGCGCCCGCGCAAGCTTGCGGCACCGCTGCGAGCCGCCTGCTCTCTTTGACGAACATCTGGTCAAGCGCCTCCGAACCGCCCGTCGCGGAGGCGCCCGTTCCGAAACCACCGCCCGCCCGCGAAGAGATCGCGCCCCCCGTAGCGCCGCCGATCGAACGGCCGGCCCCTGCCCCCGCCATCACGAACGCGCGCCCCTCTACCGCCTGGCCGCCGCGAAAGCTGTCGCTGGCGTTGCAGGGCGGTGGCACCTTTGCCGCTTTCACCTGGGGCGTGCTGGAGCGGCTGCTGGAAGAGCCGGGAATCGAATTCGACACCATCAGCGGCGCCAGTGCCGGCGCCATCAACGTGCTGCTGGTCGCCTGTGGCCTTGCCGAGGGCGGCCGCGAGGGCGCGCGGGCCCGCCTCGAGCGGTTCTGGGTACGGCTGATGCACGAGGCCTCGTTCCGCTCACTAATGCTGGTCGGCGGCTTTTCGCCGGCAGGAAGCTCCGTGGCATTCGGGCCGACGCTGCGCTCCGGCCAGTTCGATCCGTTCGATCTCGATCCGCTGCGGCAAGCGCTGTCGCGCGACATCAATTTTGCGGCGCTGCAGGCCAAGGCCTGCCCGAAACTTCTCGTCGCAGCGACACGGATCCGCGATGGACACCTGCAGGTGTTTTCGAACGACGCGATCACCGCCGACGTCGCGCTGGCCTCGACCTGTCCGCCGTTGGTGCATTGCGCCATCGAGATCGACGGCGAGGCCTATTGGGACGGCGGCTATGGCGGCAATCCGCCGCTGGTGCGGCTGGTGCAGGAGTCGCGCGCGTCCGACGTGCTGGTCGTCCAGGTGACGCCCTCGCGCGACAGCTACGTGCCGATCACGCTTGCTGCGATCGACCGCAGGCTCGACCAGATCGCGGCCAACGCCGCGCTTAACGCCGAGCTCGCCGCGGTGGAATGGGCGCGCGCCGGCTCGGCACCCGCGCTACGCCTGTTCAGGATCGCGGCGGAAGACGAGATCGAGGGGCTGGCGCAGCGCTCATCGACCGATCTTGGCCGCGGCTTCATTCGCCTGCTGCACCGGAGCGGCCGCACAGCTGCCGACCGCTGGCTGCGGCAGGAGACGCGTAGCGAGCCGTCCGTTCAGCGCACGCCTGCCGAGCCCGCGCTAGCTTGACGCCGCGAGCGCGTTCTCGAGGAAGCGCGCGGCGGCCAGCGCGCCCGCATCATTGCCGAAGCGCGCGATCACCTGCACGCCGACCGGCAGGCCGTCCACCTTCAGCGCAGGCACGTTGACGCAAGGATTGCCCATCAACGTCCACAGCCGGTTGTAGCGGGGATCGCCGGTCGATGAGAGCCCCTTTGGCGCGGTGCCCGGCGCGGAATAGGTCAAGAGCACATCGACACCCTCAAAGACTTCGCCGAGCTCGCGGCGGCCGCGGCGGCCAGTCCGGCGCGCCTCGTCATATTCGCGCGGCGTGACCCCGACGCTCGCATCGAGGGTCGCGCGCAGCATCGGCGCGATCTCGTCGTGACACTCGGAAAACTCCCAGGCGAACGCACGATGCGCCTCGAACACCTGGATGACCGGATGAATGCGCCAAGCCTCCCGCACCAGTTCCGGCAGGTCGACGCTCTCGACGCTCGCGCCGGCGCGCTTCGCAGCCTTGATCGCGGCGGCGAGCCCCTCTTCGGCTGCGGGCTCGACCGGACCGGCGAACTCCTGCCTGACCACGCCTATGCGCGGCGAGGTCGCCGGGCTGATGTCGGAGAATTCGGCACGACCGGTCATCGCAAACAGCCCGCGCGCGACGTCGTCGACGCCGGCACCGAACAGGCCGACCGTATCGAGCGCCCAGGAGAAGCACTTTACGCCTACCGTCGGCAGCAGCCGGAACGACGGCTTGATCGCCGCGACGCCGCAATAGGCCGCGGGCCGGATCACCGAGCCGCCGGTCTGCGTGCCGAGCGCGAGCGGGATCATGCCGGCAGCCACGGCTGCCGCCGAGCCCGCGGAGGAGCCGCCCGGCGTGTGGCCGGGATTGTGCGGATTGAGCGTGACGGTCGGATCGTTCGCGGCGAAGGCGGTCGTCGTGGTCTTGCCAATGACGGTGGCCCCGGCCCGCTTGAGCATCATCACCACCGGTGCATCCGCGCGCGGCTGCCAGTCACGATAGATCGACGAGCCCATCTCGGTCGGGAAATCGGCGGTGTCGACGATGTCCTTGATGCCGACCGCAATGCCGCGCAGCGGACCCGAGCCTTGCGCCTTCGCCGATTTGGCGTGACAGACGAAGGCCCGGACATCCTTCTCCCGCGCCTCGATCGCCTCAAGCGACTGCGCGATCGCGGCATCCGGCGAAAGCTCGCCCCTCTCGATGCGGCGCTGGAGGTCGGCGAGTGAGATCATGGCGAAATCCTTCTTGTTGGAAGCGCTTTTAGCATCGGAACGAGGTCGCGCAAGCGCAGGCCCCCTGTTGCCCACGCGCCCAGGTTGTTCCATGCTGCGCGCGCAAGGAGACACCGTGGACGCTATCACGAACACAACAACCCTCACCGAGGCCGACAGGATCGACCGCTTCCGTCTGATCCGCTCGGACAATGTCGGCCCGCGCACCTTCCGCTCGCTGGTCGATCACTTTGGTAGCGCACGCGCGGCGCTGGAGCGGCTGCCCGAGCTTGCGCGGCGCGGCGGCGCGGCGCGGTCGGGGCGCATCTGCTCCGCAGATGAGGCCAGGGCCGAGCTCGCGGCAAGCCGGAAACGCGGCGTGAGCTGGCTCGCGCCCGGCGAGGACGGCTATCCCTCGCGCCTTGCGACGATCGACGACGCGCCGCCGCTGCTGGCGGTGCGCGGCGACGCCGCAACCTTGATGCGGCCGATGATAGCGATCGTCGGCTCGCGCAATGCCTCCGGCGCCGGGCTCAAATTTGCAGGCCAGCTCGCACGCGAGCTCGGCGAGGCCGGCTTCGTGGTCATCTCGGGCCTTGCCCGCGGCGTCGACCAGGCCGCACATCGCACGAGCATCGCAACCGGCACGGTCGCAGTGCTCGCCGGCGGCCATGACTGCATCTACCCACCCGAGCATGAGGATCTGCTCGCCGCGATCATCGACCAGAGCGGCGCTGCGATCTCCGAAATGCCGCTCGGTCACGCGCCGCGCGCCCGCGATTTTCCTCGCCGCAACCGCCTGATCTCGGGCGCCTCGCTCGGCGTGGTCGTGGTCGAGGCGGCGCAGCGCTCGGGCTCGCTGATCACCGCGCGCATGGCGGCCGAACAGGGCCGCGAGGTCTTTGCCGTGCCGGGCTCGCCGCTCGATCCGCGCGCCGCCGGCACCAATGACCTGATCAAGCAGGGCGCAACGCTCGTGACGGAAGCCGCCGACATCATCAATGCGGTGCAGCCGATCATGGAACGGCCGGTGATGCATCCGGCCGGCGAGCCTGACAGCGAACCGTTTGAAAGCGATCCGCAAGGGCACGACCGGGATAAGATCACCGGCCTGCTCGGCCCCGTGCCGATCTCGATCGACGATCTCGTGCGGATGTCCGGCGCCTCGCCTGCGATCGTCCGCACCGTGCTACTGGAGCTCGAACTCGCGGGACGTCTGGAGCGCCACGGCGGTGGTCTGGTCTCGCTCCTCTAGAAAAAGATCGAAAACAACCCCATGCAAAAGTAGAAAGCCCGCCACGGGCGGGCGTCGCAGGGCTTCTCGCCGCTCCCGAGGTGAACCGGGCTAAATCGCTCCAACCAAAGGAGATTCAGCCCAACAGCTCAGATCAGCCCTCATTGCGCTTGTCGAAGCGCGCCCGCGCCGCCTCGATTTCCGTCTGGTGCGCCTTCGCCCACATGCCGAGCGCCTCGACCGGGCGAGCCAGCCCGCGGCCGAGATCGGTCAGTTCATAATCCACGCGCGGGGGAATGGTCGGAAAGATTGTGCGCGTGACGAGCCCGTCGCGCTCCAGCCCGCGCAGCGTGAGGGTCAGCATCCGCTGCGAGATGCCGGCGATCATGCGCTTGAGCTCATTGAAGCGCTTCGGCCCGTCGCCGAGCATCATGATCACGAACACGCTCCATTTGTCGCCGACCCGGGCAAGGATGGAGGCGACGCCGCGGCAGTCGGAATGGTCGGGATGCGGCACCGGCAGGGCGGGCAAATGGCTGTGTGTCGGTTTCAAAGATGTGCCCATGGCTCAAAAAAGTGCGTTCTTGCGGGGATTTCGATAGTCACTCATGTAGTGCGGGTTACAAATCTATACCATGGGTGACCCAAATGAAACTCCTCCACATCGACTCCAGCGTGCTCGGCCCCCACTCCGTTAGCCGGCAGGTTTCGGCGGCCGTCGTCGACCGGCTGCGCCAGGCCACGCCGTCCCCTGAGATTGTTTATCGCGACCTGACCCAGGTGCCGCTCGCGCACCTTTCCGGATCGCATCTCGCCGCTGCACAAGGCGGCCCGGCGCCGGCAGAACTCGGGCCCGACCTCGCCGCCAGCAAGACCGTGCTGGATGAATTCCTCGCCGCCGACATCGTCGTGATCGGCGCGCCCATGTACAATTTCACCATCCCGAGCCAGCTCAAGGCCTGGATCGATCGCATCATCGTGGCAGGAAAGACGTTCCAGTACGGCGCCACCGGACCTGAAGGGCTTGCCGGCGGCAAGCGCGTGATCGTGGCGATCTCCCGCGGCGGCTATTACGGCGCTGGCACGCCGCTCGCTGCCCTGGAGCACCTCGAAACCTATCTGCGCAGCGTGTTTGGCTTCATCGGGATCAGCCCGGAATTCATTATCGCTGATGGCATCCAGGTCGGACCGGACCACCGCGAGAAGGCCATCGCAGGCGCGCTTCAGGCCGCGACCAGCCTGCGCGCGGCCTAGGCTTCTCGCCAACGCCATCTGTCGCCGCCACATGCGGGCGGCGGCAACTGCACCAGCGCATCTGTCGCAAAGCTAAAACCACATCCCCTGAATGCCCAGGATGACGGCGACCAGCGAGATGAGCAATCCAATGCCGGAGAACAAGGCGACCGCAACGAGCTCGTGCGTGTCGGATTTCTTCGCGGGGATGGCGGAACGTTCGGTGTAAATACGCGGTGCTGAAATCGACGAAAAAATGCGAGCGGCTTTCGGCATAACGGGCTCCCTTAAATGGGTCTTATGACCCCTGCCCGTAGAAATGTCTGTGCACCGCACGCCAAGGTTCAACCATATCACGCACTGTTTTGGAAATACGTCTCAGGGATGAGGGAACCGGCCGGCGCAACCGCGCCAGGCCGGTTCAATTTTCACTTCAT
>NZ_JBBIAM010000072.1:0-48693 GCF_054185185.1 Bradyrhizobium sp. UFLA05-153 | reverse complement strand
GATGTGTATAAGAGACAGCCTGTCGAACGCGCAGTCGCGCTCGATCAGTCCGGAAAATTTCACCGGCGAGAAAGGCAAGGGCGGCATGGCCGTCGATGGCCCGGCGGCACCTCAGGCGCGTGACCTCGGACGAGGCTGGAAGATCTCACCTTACGTCGTCATCGAGCCCGGCGCGACCTTTACGCTCGCCGACATCGAAGGCGCGGGCGCGATCCAGCAGATCTGGATGACGATTTCGCGCGGCCGTCTGCGCCGTTCCATCCTGCGCATCTATTGGGATGACCAAGCGCTGCCCAGCGTCGAATGTCCGATCGGCGATTTCTTTGCCTGTGGCTGGGAGGAATTTGCGCAGGTGTCCTCGCTCGCCGTCTGCGTCAATCCGGGCCGCGGCTTCAATTGCTATTGGGAAATGCCGTTCCGCAAGCGCGCGCGGGTCACGCTGGAGAATCGCAACGAGGAAGCGCAGACCATCTACTACCAGATCAACTACACGTTGACGGACGTGCCGGAAGATTGCGCCTATTTTCATGCCCAGTTCCGCCGCAGCAATCCGGTACCGTACAAGGAGGTCCACACGCTGCTCGATGGCATCACCGGCCACGGCCACTACATCGGCACCTACATGGCCTGGGGCTCGAACAACAATGGCTGGTGGGGCGAGGGCGAGATAAAATTCTTCATCGACGGCGACGGCGAGTTTCCGACCATCTGCGGCACCGGCACCGAGGATTATTTTGGCGGCGCCTACAATTTCGATCCGCGCGTGCCGTGGCAGCTCGCCAATCCCGGCGCGAGCGGCGGGCCGGCCTCGCGCTATCTCGAATTCACCACGCCCTATGCCGGCCTGCCTCAGGTGATCCGCCCCGACGGTGTCTACAAGTCGCAGCAGCGCTTTGGCCTATACCGCTGGCACATCCCTGACCCCGTGCGCTTCCAGAGCGATCTGCGCGTGACGATCCAGGCGCTCGGCTGGCGCTCCGGCGTAAAGGAGCCGAAATACCTGCCCCTGCAGGACGACGTCGCATCAGTCGCGTTCTGGTACCAGACGCTGCCGACGGCGCCGTTTCCGGAAATGCCGGCCGCGGATTATCTCGAGGTGGACTGAACCTGTGCTTCCTCGATGTCGTCCTGGCGAAAGCCAGGACCCATACCGCGGAATCTATCGATTGGGGACGGTAGGAGTACCGAACGACGAATCTTCGCCAAACCACTTCCTGGGCTAATGGGTCCTGGCTTTCGCCAGGACGACGATGAGGAGATGGCGGGAATTACGTCGCCGGCGCCGCCGCGCGCCTACAACGCCACGCTGCGCAGCCCAAACGACCGTGCTTCGTTCTGCAGCACAGGCCGCACCGCATCGATCAGCCGTGCGGCGGCCGCATCGACTGACAGCCCCGCGGTATCCACCACCGCAGTCGCCCGCGAATAGAGCGGCTCGCGGCTCACCAATATGTTGCGCAGCTCCGTCATCGCCGAGCGGTCGTCCGCCATCGGCCGCAGGTCGCCCTGGCGGCGCACCCGGGCCATGTGCTCCTCCGGCTCGGCCTTCAGCCAGATCGTGTAGAACGAGGACAGGATCTGGTCGAAGGTCAGCGGCTCCGAGACGATGCCGCCGCCGGTCGCGAGCACCATCAACTCGTGGCGCGCGAGGAGCTGTTGCAGCGCCGCCTGCTCCATGCGGCGAAAGCCTTCCTGGCCGTAGAGCGCGATGATCTCGGCGATCGAAAGCCCGTTCTGCTCCTCGATCGCCTTGTTGAGCTCGACGAAGCTCCAGCCGATCTTTTTCGCCAGGATCTTTCCGAGCGTGGACTTGCCGGCGCCGCGCAGGCCGATCAGCGCGATACCGCAGAACGGCGCGCGCCGCGGCGCCGACGCGCTGCCGCCGGCGAGCAGGTCCTTGGCCTGCGCGATCTGGCCAGGCGTCGCCTTGCGCAGGAGGTCGCGGAACATCTGCCAGTCCGGCACCGGCTCGATCGTCGGCAGGAGGTCTTCCAGATGCGCGCCTATCGCGTTCGACACGCGCCTGAGCAGCACGATCGAGACATTGCCTTTGCCGCTCTCGAGCTGGGCGATGTAGCGTTCGGAAATGCCGGACACCTTGGCGAGCACTTTTCGCGACATGCCGCGCAGCGCGCGCATGGTGCGCACGCGCTGGCCAAGCTGTTCGAGGAATTGGGATTCGGCGTCGGGACTTTCGGTCATTTGCCTTCTTTTAGCGGATGTCCGGCGGCGCATTTGTCGGAAACATAATGCCTGATGGCATTGACAGCAAGCCGACGGAGTGTCTTTCTATGAATTATAATTCAAAATTCGGGGGAGAAGTCCGTGAGCGAGGGATCCTACAACGCGGTGACCTGGCTGCTCGACCGTAACGTCGCGGAGGGCAGGGGTAACAAGCTCGTCTTCGACGACACCGTCTCCCGCCTGACCTATGGCGAGCTCCAGAAACAGACGCGCCGCGCAGCCAACATGCTGCGCCGTCTCGGCGTTCGCCGCGAGGAGCGCGTGGCGATGATCATGCTCGACACGATCGATTTCCCGATCGTGTTTCTGGGCGCGATTCGCGCCGGCATCGTGCCGGTGCCGCTCAACACGCTGCTGACTGCGGAGCAATACGCCTACATCCTCGCCGACTGCCGCGCGCGCGTGCTGTTCGTCTCCGAGGCGCTCTATCCCGTCATCAAGGACATCGTCGGCCGCATGCCGGATCTCGAGCATGTCGTCGTCTCCGGCAACAAGCAGAACGGTCACAAGCAGCTTGCCGAAGAGCTCGCGGGCGAGAGCGATGATTTCGCCACTGCCGCGACGCATCCGGACGAGCCGGCGTTCTGGCTCTATTCGTCCGGTTCGACCGGCATGCCCAAGGGCGTGCGCCATCTGCACTCGAACTTGCAGGCGACCGCGGACACCTATGCCAAGCAGGTGCTCGGCATCCGCGAGGATGACGTGTGTCTGTCAGCCGCAAAACTGTTCTTCGCCTATGGCCTCGGCAATGCGCTGACCTTTCCGATGTCGGTCGGCGCCACCACTGTGCTGAACACCGAGCGGCCGACGCCGGCGCGCATGTTCGAGCTGATGAACAAGTACAACCCGACCATCTTCTATGGCGTGCCGACACTGTTCGCGGCCATGCTCAACGACGAGGCCGGCAAGCAGGAACGCGGCGGCAAGAAGCTTCGCATTTGCACCTCGGCCGGCGAGGCGCTGCCGGAATCCGTCGGCAATAGCTGGAAGGCGCGCTTCGGCGTCGACATCCTCGACGGCGTCGGTTCGACCGAGCTGTTGCACATCTTCCTGTCGAATGCGCCCGGCGATATCAAATACGGATCATCCGGCAAGCCGGTGCCGGGCTATGCGGTGCGGCTGGTGAACGAGGCCGGCCAGGACGTGCCTGACGGCGAGGTCGGCGAGCTCCTGGTCGATGCACCCTCGGCCGGTGAAGGCTACTGGAACCAGCGCCACAAGAGCCGCCGCACCTTCGAAGGTCCGTGGACGCGCACCGGCGATAAATATGTCCGCGACGCCGAGGGCCGCTACACCTTCTGCGGACGCTCCGACGACATGTTCAAGGTCTCCGGCATCTGGGTGTCGCCGTTCGAGGTCGAGAGCGCGCTGATCACACACCCGGCCGTGCTGGAAGCCGCCGTCGTGCCCGAGGCCGATCCGGAGGGCCTGTTGAAGCCGAAGGCATTCGTCGTGCTGCGCCCCGGCGCAAAGACCAGCGATCTCCAGGAGATGCTGAAGGAGCACGTCAAGCAGAAGATCGGCCCCTGGAAATATCCGCGCTGGATCGACGTGGTGGAGTCATTGCCGAAGACGGCCACCGGCAAGATCCAGCGCTTCAAGCTGCGCGACGGGGCTAATTGACGAGTTCGTCATTCCGGGGCGATGCGAAGCATCGAACCCGGAATCTCGAGCGGCAAACGACAATCTCGAGATTCCGGATCAGCTCGCGTTGCGAGCAGTCCGGAATGACGGAATGAACGGGAACGACAGCATGGCCAACCTCACCCCCACAGGCTTCCTCACCATCGGCGGGGCCAGCCTCGAATACAAATGGCTCGCACCGCGCGCCGCGGATGCGCCCACCATCGTCATGCTGCACGAAGGCCTCGGCTCGGTCGGGCAGTGGGGAGATTTTCCGGAAAAACTGCAAGCGGCGACCGGCGCCGGCATCTTCCTCTATTCCCGCGCCGGCTATGGTCAGTCGAGTCCCGTGACGCTGCCGCGGCCGCTGGACTACATGCATCGCGAGGCGCTGGACGTGCTGCCGAAGCTGCTCGATGCGATCGGCTTCAAGCGCGGCCTGTTGCTCGGCCATTCCGACGGCGCGTCGATCGCAACTATTTACGCCGGTTCACATCAGGACCATCGCCTGCAAGGCATCGCGCTGATCGCACCGCATTTCATCGTCGAGGACATCTCGGTGAAGTCGATCGCCGAGATCAAGACGGTTTACGAGACCACTGATCTAAGAGTGAAACTGGCGCGCTGGCACAAGGATGTCGACAATGCCTTCCGTGGCTGGAACGGCGCCTGGCTCGATCCCAAATTTCGCAACTGGGATATTTCCGAGTACCTTGCCTATATCCGCGTACCGGTCCTCATGGTGCAAGGTGTGGATGACCAGTATGGCACCATGCGACAGGTCGAGATTGCGCAGGAAGAATGTTATTGTCCGGTAGATTTGAAAGTCATTTCAGAGGCGGGGCACGCTCCGCATCGTGAAGCGCCTGGGGCGACGCTTGACGCTATTGCAGAATTTGCCCGGGCGGCCTTGCGCGCCGACCAGGGCCTTGAGGGACATGCCGCATGAATCATCGGAGGCTCCGCTCCGATGACTGCGCGACCATCCGCGGGCGGCTCCTTGCCATGGCCGCAATGGGCCTATGTGCCCGGCGAAACCGACCTCGACGCCGATTGCGAGACGCTCGACATCGCCAAGGCGCTGGTGCCGCCGGCGTTCCGCGGCTATGTCCCGGCACGGCATCCGGCGCTGCGCTATGGGCTCGAGCTCAACGATCGCGGCTACTTCTGGGAATCGCAGGAGATCCTGGAAGCGGTGTGGGCGGCGGCTCCCCAGCGCGGCCGCGAGCGCATCCTGCTCCGCGCCTGCATCTATGTCGCCAACGCGAACTTGCGGCTGCGCATCGTCAGGCCGCATTCGGCCTCGCGCCTGTTCGGCGAGGCTCTGGAGGAACTGGGCGAGCTCCGGACACGCAAGGCGTCCGCCGGCGGGGACGGCTTCGTCGACCGCTTTCCGACCGAGGCGCTGGTTGCTCGTCTCCAAGCCAAACTCGGCCGTCCCCAGCTGTCCAAGGCTGATTGGGTCCCACTCGGGACGATTCCGCGTTCCTGAGCAATCATGAAGCAAAATGCATATATGGTCCGCGGAGGACTAGACGCGCCCAAAAAGATGCATTATTGTGCATGTAACGGTTAAAACCAGACGCGCATAATCAAGCTCAAGGGTGGCCCATGGCCGGGGAAGATCGTCGCCTCGCAGGCGGTGCGAAATTCATCGATTTCCAGACCGATCCGTCGCGCTACCGGCACTGGAAGCTCGCGATCGACGGCGACGTTGCGACGCTGACCATGGACGTCGACGAGAATGGCGGCCTGTTCGAGGGCTACCTGCTCAAGCTCAATTCCTACGACCTCGGCGTCGACATCGAGCTCGCGGATGCGATCCAGCGGCTGCGCTTCGAGCACCCGGAAGTGAAGGTCGTGCTGATGCGCTCGGCCAAGAACCGCGTGTTCTGCGCCGGCGCCAACATCCGCATGCTCGCCGGCTCCACCCACGCCCACAAGGTCAACTTCTGCAAGTTCACCAACGAGACCCGCAACGGCATGGAGGACTCCTCGGAGAATTCCGGCCAGCGTTTCATCACCGTCGTGAACGGCTCGGCCGCCGGTGGCGGTTATGAGCTCGCGCTCGCAACTGACCACATCATCCTTGCCGATGACGGCTCTTCTGCTGTTGCATTGCCCGAAGTGCCGCTGCTCGCGGTGCTGCCGGGTACCGGCGGGCTCACGCGCGTCGTCGACAAGCGCAAGGTGCGCCGCGACCATGCCGATTTCTTCTGCACCATCGAGGAAGGCGTGAAGGGCAAACGCGCCGTCGCCTGGCGGCTGGTCGACGAGATCGCACCGAACTCGAAGCTGGAAGCGAGGATTGGCGAGCGCGCCAAGGAGTTTGCAGCGTCATCCAAGCGCAAGGGCAGCGGCCAGGGCATTGCGCTCACCCCGCTCAAGCGCATCATCGACGAGACCAGCATCCGCTACGGCTTCGTCAGCGTCGATATCGATCGCACTGCCCGCATCGCCACCATCTCGATCAAGGCGCCGGAGGCTGCACCGCCAGCCGACATCGACGGCATCCTGGCGCAGGGCGCGTCCTTCTGGCCGCTCCAGGTGGCGCGCGAGCTCGATGACGCGATCCTGCACCTGCGCATCAACGAGCTCGAGATCGCGATGCTCGTGTTCAAGAGCCATGGCGAGCGCGCCCATGTGCTTGCGTCCGATGCCTTCCTCGAAGCCAACAAGGCGCACTGGCTGGTCAACGAGATCCGCCACTACTGGAAGCGCGTGCTCAAGCGCATCGATGTCACCTCGCGCACGCTGGTGACGCTGGTCGAGCCCGGCTCCTGCTTCGCCGGCACGCTGGCCGAGCTCGTGTTCGCCGCCGATCGCTCCTACATGCTGATCGGCACGCGCCAGGGCGACAACCGCCCACCGCCCTCGATCGAACTTTCCGCGATGAATTTCGGTCCCTATCCGATGAGTCATGGGCTGACCCGTCTGCAATCGCGATTCCAGGCCGATCCGTCCGATGTGGAGCGCGCGGAAGCCACCGTCGGCACCAGCCTCGACGCCGAGGAGGCCGAGGAGCTCGGCCTCGTCACCTTCGCGCTCGATGACATCGACTGGGATGACGAGGTCCGCGTGTTCCTCGAGGAGCGCGCGAGCTTCTCGCCCGACAGCCTCACCGGCATGGAAGCCAGCCTGCGCTTCGTCGGTCCGGAGACGATGGAGTCAAAAATCTTCGCGCGCCTGACCGCGTGGCAGAACTGGATCTTCCAGCGCCCGAACGCGGTCGGCGAGGAGGGCGCGCTGCGCCGCTACGGCAGCGGCCAGAAGCCGAAATTCGATATGACGCGGGTGTAACTCTCATGTCCCGGGCGCGCCGCGGCACGAAGTGACGCTGCGCAGAACCGGGACCCACGTGGACAAGACAATAGGTCCCGGCTCAGCAGCGCATCGCTTCGCGCTGCACTGCGTCCGGGACATGAGACGGACAAGGAGCACGGCCATGAACATGAACATCATGAACGTCGACTACTCGACCAAGATTCCCAACAACGTGAATCTCGCCGAAGACCGCCAGGTGCTGAAGGCGCTGGAAGGCTGGCATCCCGGCTACATGGACTGGTGGAGCGACATGGGCCCGGACGGCTTCCAGGAATCGCTGGTTTACTTGCGCACCGCTTACTCCGTCGATCCGCGCGGCTGGGCCAAGTTCGACTATGTGCGCATGCCCGACTATCGCTGGGGCATCCTGCTTGCGCCGCAGGAGGAGAACCGCGTCGTGCCGTTCGGCGAGCGCTATGGCGAGCCGGCCTGGCAGGAGGTCCCTGGCGAGCATCGCGCGATGCTGCGCCGCCTGATCGTGATCCAGGGCGACACCGAGCCCGCCTCGGTCGAACAGCAGCGTCACCTCGGCAAGACCGCGCCCTCGCTCTACGACATGCGCAACCTGTTCCAGGTCAATGTCGAGGAAGGCCGTCACCTCTGGGCGATGGTCTATCTGCTGCAGAAATATTTCGGCCGCGACGGCCGCGAGGAGGCGGACGAACTCCTGCGCCGCCGCTCCGGCGATGCGGACGCGCCGCGCATGCTGGGCGCCTTCAACGAGGCGACGCCGGACTGGCTGTCCTTCTTCATGTTCACCTATTTCACCGACCGCGACGGCAAGATGCAGCTGCACTCACTGGCGCAGTCGGGCTTCGATCCGTTGTCGCGCACCTGCCGCTTCATGCTGACCGAAGAAGCGCATCACATGTTCGTCGGCGAGACCGGCATCACCCGCGTGGTGCAGCGGACCTGCGAGGCGATGAGCGAGGCGGGCATCTCCGATCCCACCGACATCGCCAAGGTGCGAGCGCTCGGCGTCATCGACCTGCCGACCATCCAGAAGAAGCTGAACCTGCACTATTCGCTGTCGCTCGACCTGTTCGGCTCGGAGGTGTCGACCAACGCCGCCAACGCGTTCAACGCCGGCATCAAGGGCCGCTACAAGGAAACGTCGATCGAGGACGATCACCAGCTCAAGAGTGCGACCTACCCGGTCATGAAGTTCGTCGACGGCCAGATCAAGATGGTCGACGAGCCCGCGCTGACCGCGCTCAACATGCGGCTGCGCGACGACTACACCCAGGACTGTGTCAAGGGCATGCTGCGCTGGAACAAGGTGATCTCGACGGCCGGCTTTGACTTCAAGCTGACGGTGCCGCACGTTACCTTCCATCGTCACATCGGCGAGTTCAAGGATGTGCACGCGACGCCCGAGGGCATCCTGATCGACGACGCCACCTGGGCCAAGCGCAGGGACGACTGGCTGCCGTCAACAAACGACGGCGATTTCATTGCCTCCCTGATGAAGCCCGTCACCGAGATCGGCCAATTCGCCTCCTGGATCTCGCCGCCGAAAGTCGGCATCGACAACAAGCCCGGCGATTTCGAGTACGTGAAGATCGAGTCGTAAGGGCTCAGTGCCGCGCGGTCAGGGGCTAACACCCTTGCAACATTGAAGCTGTCATCACCCGCGAAAGCGGGTGATCCAGTGCTCCACAGACAGTGACGTATGCCGAGAAGCCGCGGCGTACTGGATGCCCCGGTCTATACATCAAGCCGGGGCATGACAGCGAATATTGGGTGAGCGTACGGCCCGGGCCGTAAGCAGCTTGGTCGAAAACTGCCCTCAGCTATCCCACCCGTCTCCTTTGATCCCCGCATTCGCGTAGACGATGCCGCCGTCGACCGCGATGGTCGCGCCGACCACGTAGTCGCCGGCGCGCGAGGCGAGATAGATCGCCGCACCCGCCATGTCCTCGTCGGTGCCGATCCGGCCCGCGGGCACGCGGGTTGCGACCTCGTCGCCGTGGTCGCGCGCGGCGCGGTTCATGTCCGATTTGAACGGGCCCGGCGCGATCGCCGTGACAACGATGTGATCGGGGATCAGCTTCACCGCCATCCGCCGCGTCAGGTGGATCAGCCCGGCCTTGCTCGCCGCATAAGAATACGTCTCCATCGGATTGACGAAGATGCCGTCGATTGAGGCGATGTTGATCACCTTCGCCGGCCGCCGTGCGGACGCCGCCGCACGCAAGGGGCCGGCGAGCGCCTTGGTCAGGAAGAACGGCGACTTGACGTTCAAATTCATCACCTTGTCCCAGCCGCTCTCCGGGAATTCGTCGAACTCCGCGCCCCAGGCTGCGCCTGCATTGTTGACGAGGATGTCGAGCTTGGGTTCGCGCTTCTTGATCTCGCCTGCCAGCATCTCGACGCCGGCGAGGTTGGAGATGTCGATCGGCAGCGCGATGCATTCGCCGTCATATTGCGCGGACAGCTCGTTCGCAGTCGCTTCGCAGGCCGCCGCCTTGCGCGCCGTGATGTAGACTTTTGCCGCGCCCTGGCTGAGGAAGCCTGCCGCGATCATCTTGCCGATGCCGCGCGACCCGCCGGTGACGAGCGCGATGCGGCCCTTGAGTGAGAACAGATCCGTGAACATGACGTCTCCCTTGGTTGCCGCTCGTTGTGGGCGGGGTGATGGGGGGAGTCAAGGAAGTGCAGCTGCCTGACCCGCGCTCCTTCGGAGCGCTCCTCAGGATGAGGTCGGAGTAACTGGATCAATTTAAGCCGCCGCAAACCGGCGGAAGCCGTTCCACATCGCAGTGGCGGCGCCCGAAGTCAGCACTGGCAGGATGCGGGCGTCCTGGTAATTGCCGTTGAGCGAGACGCGCGGCAGTGCGGTCGGGTGGCCGGCATTCTCGGCGAACAGCATGCCCGGGCGCGTCGTCACGGCGGTCTTGAAGCCGCTCGCCGCGGCCAGCGCGAATTCGCGATTCCCCGCGGCATGCCGGTCGCCATAGGGATAGGCGAAGTGCTGCACGGGGCGGCCGAGCGCGTGCTCGATCCGCACGCGGCTCGCCGCCATCTCCCGCGCGACGATCTCCTCGCTCTGCTTGGCGAGATTGCAATGGGTGATGGTATGGGCGCCGATCGCGACTTGCGAATCCGCGGCCAGCGCCTTCAGCTCGTCCCAGGACAGGCAGAGGTCGCGGCAGAGCGCTGGCATGCCGACATCATACCTCGCGCAGAGCGTGGTGATCTCGCGCTGGAGGTCGTGCTCGCCCGGCAACGCGCGCAGCCAGTCATGCAGGCGGTCGAATGCCGCCTGCTTCGCCGGCGCGGTCGTGGCATCGAGACGCAATGCGGCGTTGCCGATTTGCACCTCGACATGGCTCGCCTTGGCAATGACGGCCTCGAGCGCGATCCACCAGAGACGTCCGGTGCCCTCGGCGAAATCGGTCGCGACATAGATGGTGGAAGGTGCGCCGAATTCGCGCAGCACGGGGAGCGCAAAATCCCGGTTGTCGCGGTAGCCGTCGTCGAGCGTGAAGGCGGCGAAGCGGCGGGTGAACCGGCCCTGCACCAGCCGCTCATGCAATTCGTCCATCGAGACGATGTCGATGTCGTGCGAACGCAGATGGCGCAGCGTGGTGCGCAGGAAGTCCGGCGTGACCTCGAGATGCCGATTGGGCTGAAACGCATCCTCCCGGGGCGGCCGCACATGGTGCAGCATGAAAATCGCGCCGACGCCGGCGAGCAGCGGCCGCAGCAGGTGGTGCGCCCCGCTGAAATAGAGTGCTTCCAGCCCGACGCGGATGACGTTGTTGCGCAGTTGTTTCATTGAAGGCTGGTTGACCCCGGCATTCCACGGTCAACCTAGGGGGGAACCCTTGAAGAAAAAGTTAGTCCGGTTGCTCACCCCAAGCCTTCACAACGCCGCCATTTCCGGTTTGACAGCCCGCCAAGGGTTTGTTTTGTCTCCGGTTCCAGAGTTCGGGTCGTCGAATGCAGAAGCTTTTCAGGTGGGCCAGCAAATGGTGGCCGGGATTGATCCCCTTGGCCGTCATGTGGGGAATTGCGGCCTGGAATAACACCTTGCCGCTGGAGGCCGACCTCTCCGCCCGATCCGCCGCCGCCCTGAAAAATACCGTCCTGGACAAGACCCGGATCGCGGTGGCCGGCCGCGACGTCAGTTTTGCCGCCGAAGCGTTCTCGGAGGAGGGCCGCCGCGACGCCGTCATGGCGGTCGAAACCGTGCCGGGCGTGCGCCTGGTCGACGACCAGACCCGGCTGGTTCCCGAGGCCAAGCCTTTCGTCTGGAATGCGGAACGGGACGTCGTCCGGGTCACCCTGTCCGGCAGCGCGCCGCTGCCGGGGGTCAAGGGCCGGCTGATGGAGGCCGCCCGCAAGGACCTCGGCGGCATCGAGGTCGCCGATCAGATGGGATTGGCGCGCGGCGCGCCGCCGCGCTTCGAGAATGCCGCGATGCTCCTGCTCGACCAGGTCGGCAAGCTCAAGGACGGCAAGATCACGATCTCCGATACCAACGTCAGCCTGTCCGGCATGGCGCGCGAGCTCGGCGGCCGCGAAGCCATTGCGGCGGCGTTGAAGAATTTGCCGGAGGGTTTTTCGGTCGTGACCAACGACATCAAGGCGCCGCCTTACATCTTCCAGGCCTACAAGGATCCGGTCGCGGCCACCGTGACGCTGACCGGCTACGTGCCCGACAACACCATCCACGCGGCCATCGCCACGGCGGCTGGGCGAAAATTCTTCGGCGAGAAGATCGTCGACAATCTCAAGGCCAGTGTCGGCGCGCCTGCTTCGTTCGGCAATTCGGTGGTCGCCGCGCTTGGCGCATTGTCTCGGCTCTCGACCGGCACGCTGGTTGTGACGGATCGCGAGGTCAAGCTGTCGGGCGATGCGCTCTATGAGGGCGCGGCCGCCGATATCCGGGCAGGCCTTGGCAAGGATTTTCCCAAGACCTGGCAGTACAAGCCGGAAATCACGGTGAAGCCTGCCGCAGGTCCGGTCGACGGCACGGTCTGTCAGCAGTTGTTCTCCGAGCTCCTGACCAAGGGCAAGATCCGCTTCGAGCCGAAGCGCGCCACGATCGACCCGGATTCCGCAGGCCTGCTCGATCACCTCATCGAAACGGCGCTGCGCTGCCCGAACGCCATCATCGAGGTCGCCGGCCACACCGATTCCGACGGCGAGGACGCCTTCAACCAGGCGCTGTCGGAGAAGCGCGCCCAGGCCGTGATCGACTATCTGGTCAAGGCGGGCCTTCCGGCCGATCGCTTCACGGCGGTCGGCTATGGCAGCACGCAGCCGGTCGCCGGCAACGATACCGACGAAGGCAAGGCGCAAAACCGCCGCATCGAATTTCTGGTGAGATGACATGTCCTTTCTGCTGTCGTTCCATTGGGGTTGGCTGGTCGGATCGCTGCTGCTCGGGCTGGCGATGGGATGGATCTCGGTGGTCCAGCGCGGTAGCGGCACCTCGAAGGTGCTGGCCCGCTGGCTTGCGGTCCTCGTGGCCGCGTTGGTCGCGGTCTCGCTCGCCCGCGTGGTCCCCGGCCGTTTCGGCTACTGGCTCGACCTCGGCCTTGTCATGTTCGGCTGCTATCTCGTCGGCTGCACCATTGGCGCCTGCCTGCGCAACTGGGTCGTCTCGCGCAGCGCACCCGCGGCCTGAGCTTTGCGCTTGCACCCCTGCCTATCCGCAAGGCGCGTTGACTGTCCCAGTGGCTGCGCCTTGGGCGCCGCACACGGCCACGGCGCTTCGGTGCATGCCAAAACTGCGTCCCGCCTTGCCTTTCCGCCGCCGATCGAAGGCCCGAAGATTGACGCCGGCTTAAGCCGCGGTGGAACATTGCCCCGGGCGAGATCATCAAAACTTCACGGCCCGTACGCAGGATCGCGATAGAGATTCGGCAACGGCCGTCGCGGAAAAGAACCAAACGGTGCAGGGCAAACGCGGGTACCCGCCTAAAATATTGAAGAAACGCGTTTTTGTGCTTATTGGCGAATTCCACTCCGGCTCAAAACGCGCTACTGGAGGGGTGGGGGGCAAGCGCGAAACTGGAGCCGGCGCCAAGGGTTCGCCGACTGCCTGTTCGTTTGCCACTTCGCGGCCGCCACGGCCGCGGAAGCGTAGTTCGAGGTCTAGATGCTGGAAGCCATACGCAGGGCGATGACGTTGCTGCGCCAGAAGCAAATCCTGCATAAGCTTGGCGTCGTGATCAGCGTGACGGTCATCGGCATCGCTTGCTACGTGCTTTACCACATGCTGCGCGGCATCGACTTCAACGAGGTGGTCGAGGCGATCAAGAGCACCGAGCCGAGCCAGATCGCGATGGCGGCGCTGTTCGTGGCCGCCGGCTATTTCACCCTGACCTTCTACGATCTGTTTGCGACGCGCGCGATCGGCCACGCCCACGTTCCCTACCGCATCAATGCGCTCGCCGCCTTCACCAGCTACTCGATCGGTCACAATGTCGGTGCCAGCGTCTTCACCGGCGGCGCGGTGCGCTATCGCATCTACTCGGCCTGGGGCCTCAATGCGATCGACGTCGCCAAGATCTGCTTCCTCGCCGGCCTGACCTTCTGGCTCGGCAACGCCGCGGTGCTCGGCCTCGGGATCAGCTATCACCCCGAAGCCGCGGCCTCGATCGACCAGCTGCCGCCCTGGCTCAACCGGCTGGTCGCGATGGCGATCATCGTCGCGCTGGTCGCCTATGTCGTCTGGGTCTGGACCCAGCCGCGCGTGGTCGGTCGTGGTCCCTGGACGGTGGTGCTGCCGGGCGGGCCGCTGACGCTGCTCCAGATCGCGATCGGCATCGTCGATCTCGGCTTCTGCGCGCTCGCGATGTACGTGCTGGTTCCGGACGAGCCCAATCTCGGCTTCGTCGTGGTCGCGGTGATCTTCGTGTCCGCCACGCTGCTCGGCTTCGCCAGCCACTCTCCCGGCGGGCTCGGCGTGTTCGATGCGGCCATGCTGGTCGGGTTGTGGCAGATGGACCGTGAGGAGCTCCTTGGGGGAATGCTCCTGTTCCGCGTCCTCTATTATCTTTCGCCCTTTGTCATATCTGTAATCTTGCTGACGTTTCGAGAGGTTATTATCGGCGCCCGATCCAAACGCCTGCAACAGGCGGCCCTCAAGCTCGATCCCGGCCCTGCGCGCGAAGCCGCTTATGTGAGAGAGCGCAGCGACAAGAGCGCCTGACCGGCCGACAACTCCTAAGGAGAAGCCTGCCCCGATGGCGATCGACGCCCACCCTTCTCCCTCGGTCCAGCCCTGGTCCGACCGGCTGCGGCATTCTGCGATCATCCTGATCGCGGCGGCGCTGGCGCTGTCGGTGGTGGTCTCGCTCGGGGAATTGTCGGTGACGCGGGCGGTCGCGGTCTTCCTCTGCATCGCGGCCGCGGCGCTGATCCCCTGGCGACTGCACGATACCGCAGCCTCGCGCGACGACGTCCGCCGCATCAACCCGGTCGAAAGCGCAGCGGTAGCCGCGGTGGTCTCGGGCATGCCGGACCCGGCCGTGCTGCTCGACCGCGCCGGGCGCGTCATCCATCTCAATGCCGCCGCAGCCCAGCTTGCGCCGGCGCTGCGCAAGAACGAGCTCGCCCAGTTCGCGTTGCGCTCGCCCGAGATCATCACTGCGCTGCGCGAGGCGATCGCTACATCCGAGCCACGCCGCGCCGATTATCTCGATCACGTTCCGGTCGATCGCTGGATGGAGCTGATCATCACGCCGGTCCCGGTGCCGACCACGTTCGGCGGCGCCGACAAATGCATGTTGATGACCTTCCATGACCAGACGCCGCTGCGCCGGGTCGAGGAGATGCGCGCCGATTTCGTCGCCAATGCCAGCCACGAGCTGCGCACGCCGCTGGCCGCGCTCTCCGGCTTCATCGACACGCTCCAGGGCCAGGCCAAGGACGATCCCAAGGCGCGCGAGCGCTTCCTCGGCATCATGCACACCCAGGCGACGCGCATGGCGCGGCTGATCGACGATCTGCTGTCGCTGTCGCGGGTGGAATTGTCGGCGCATGTGCGGCCCGACACGCTGGTCGATGTCGTGCCGATCATCCGCCAGGTCGCCGACGGGCTCGAACCGCTGGCGCGCGAGCGGCAGGTGGACGTCGAGATCGATCTGCCGGAGACGGCGGTGATGATCGCGGGCGACCGCGAGGAGCTGTTGCGCCTGTTCGAGAACCTGATCGAGAATGCGCTGAAATACGGCGCCTCGGGCGGGCGGGTGATCGTCTCGCTCACCATGGTCACTGCGGCCGACGGCTCGCCGGAGATCCGCGTCATGGTGCGCGACTTCGGGCCCGGGATTGCACCGGAACACCTGCCGCGGCTGACCGAGCGCTTCTATCGGGTTGACGTCGGCGACAGCCGCTCGCAGGGCGGGACGGGCCTCGGATTATCGCTGGTGAAACATATTGTTAACCGGCATCGCGGCCGGCTTTTGATCGAAAGCGTGCTCAAACAGGGCGCCACTTTCACCGCCTGTTTTCCCCAGGCGAAGCCCCCGGCTTCGAGCTGAAATCAAAGTTATTTCAGTAGCTTAAACCTGTCATCCGACTGTCACGAAACCTTCGTAAAAGCACTACCGACCGCTCCTAAAGGGGCGGCGCGGGAGCGCGATCGGGCGCGCATGGCGCTTCGCTCCCCCTATGGAGACCAGCATGAATTTCATCAAAACTATCGTCGCTGCTGGCCTGGTGGCCGCATCGACGTCGGCCTTCGCTGCCGATATCACCGGCGCCGGTGCGACCTTCCCGTTCCCGATCTATTCGAAGTGGGCTGACGCCTACAAGAAGGAGACCGGCAACGGTCTGAACTACCAGTCGATCGGCTCCGGCGGCGGCATCAAGCAGATCCAGGCCAAGACGGTGACCTTCGGCGCGACCGACGCTCCGCTCAAGGCAGAGCAACTCGACAAGGACGGTCTCGCGCAGTGGCCGATGGTCATGGGCGCCATCGTTCCCGTGGTCAACATCGAGGGCGTGAAGGCCGGCGAACTGGTGTTCGACGGCGAGACGCTCGCCAGCGTCTATCTCGGCAAGATCACCAAGTGGGATGATCCGGCCATCAAGAAGCTCAATCCGAACGTGAAGCTGCCCTCCGAGGCGATCACGGTCGTGCGCCGCTCCGACGGTTCGGGCACCACCTTCAACTTCACCAACTATCTCTCCAAGGCCAGCGCGGACTGGAAGAGCAAGGTCGGCGAGGGCACTGCCGTCGAATGGCCGGTCGGCGTCGGCGCCAAGGGCAACGAAGGCGTGTCCGGCAACATCAGCCAGACCAAGAACTCGATCGGCTATGTCGAGTACGCCTATGCCAAGCAGAACAAGCTGACCTACACCGGTCTCGTCAACAAGGCCGGCAAGCCGGTGCAGCCGACCGTCGAGGCGTTCCAGGCGGCCGCGTCCAACGCCGACTGGTCCAAGGCGCCCGGCTATTACGTGATCCTGACCGACCAGCCCGGCGACAAGTCCTGGCCGATCACCGCGGCGACCTTCATCCTCATGCACAAGGATGCGACCGACAAGGCGGCCTCGCAGGAAGCCATCAAGTTCTTCCGCTGGGCCTTCAAGAACGGCGGCAAGGCGGCCGAGGAGCTCGACTACATCCCGATGCCGGACAGCGTCGTCCAGCTGATCGAGAAGACCTGGGCTGCCGAGATCAAGAGCTGAGATGCTTGTGTCCCGGACGCGGTGCGGCATGAAATGCCGCGCCGCTGAGCCGGGACCATCACAACTTCGGCCCCGGATCAGCGTCGCACCGCTTCGCGCTGCGCCGCATCCGGGGCACGAGACCGACAACAGGCGCAACTAAATTGGTGCAGGGGATCGGCGTGGCAGAGATGGCCGTTCAGAGCGATATCGTCGACGACGCCGGACCATATGACCGCGCCAAGGCCTTGAGCGCGTTCAAGCTCGGCGACATGACCTTCTACTGGATCACGCGGCTCAGCGCGATCTCGGTGCTCCTGATCTTAGGGGGCATCATCCTGTCGCTGATCGTCGGCGCCTTCCCGGCGATCAGGGAATACGGCCTTTCGTTCCTGTGGACGCAGCGCTGGGCGCCCTCGGCCGATCCGCCCGTGCTCGGCGCACTCGGGCCGATGTACGGCACGCTCGTTACCTCCTTCATCGCGATGCTGATCGCCATCCCCGTTGGGCTCGGGATTGCGATCTTCCTCACCGAGCTCTGCCCGCAATGGCTGCGCCGCCCGATCGGCATGGCGGTCGAGCTGCTCGCCGGCATTCCCTCGATCATCTACGGCATGTGGGGTTTCTTTGTGCTGGGTCCGTTCCTGGCCAACACATTCCAGCCCTTCATGATCAAGCTGTTCGACGGCGTTCCCGTGCTGGGCGCGATCTTCGCCGGCCCGCCGTCCTATCTCAGCCTGTTCAACGCCTCGCTGATCCTGGCGATCATGGTGCTGCCCTTCATCACCTCGATCTCGGTCGACGTGTTCAAGACCGTGCCGCCGGTCCTGAAGGAAGCCGCCTATGGCGTCGGCTGCACCACCTGGGAGGTCGTGCGCAGCGTGGTGATCCCCTATACGCGTGTCGGCATCATCGGCGGGGTCATGCTGGCACTCGGCCGCGCGCTCGGCGAGACCATGGCGGTGACCTTCATCATCGGCAACTCCTTCCGTATCTCCTCCTCGATCTTCGCGCCGGGCACCACGATCTCAGCGGCGATCGCATCCGAGTTCGCCGAAAGCGACGGCCTGCACCAGTCCGGCCTGATCCTGCTCGGCCTCCTGCTGTTCGTACTCACGTTCTTCGTGCTGGCCGGTGCGCGGCTGATGCTGCTGCGGCTGGAACAGAAGGCGGGGAAGTGACGCCATGAACCCGATCTACGCACGCCGCCGCCGCAAGGACATCGTGATCCGCGGGCTCTGCATCGCAGCCGCCGCCTTCGGTGTGACCTGGCTCGCGCTGATCCTGATCACGCTGCTCTACAACGGCCTCACCGGTCTGAACCTTCAGCTCTTCGTCGCGGACACTCCGCCTCCGGGCTCGACCGAAGGCGGCCTGCGCAATGCCATCATCGGTTCGATCATCATGACCGTGATCGGCGTCGGCATCGGCGCGCCGCTCGGCCTGTTCGCCGGCACCTATCTCGCCGAGTACGGCCGCAACGACAAGCTGACCTCGGTGATCCGCTTCATCAACGACATCCTGCTCAGCGCGCCCTCGATCATCATCGGCCTGTTCATCTATGGCGCGGTGGTGGTGCCGATGCGCGGCTTCTCCGCGATCGCCGGCTCCCTCGCGCTGGCCGTCATCGTGATCCCGGTGGTGCTGCGCACGACCGAGGACATGCTGCTGCTGGTGCCGAACGCGCTGCGCGAAGCGGCCTCCGCGCTCGGCCTGCCGCGCTCGCTGGTGATCAAGCGGATCGCCTACCGCGCGGCGCGCTCCGGCCTCATCACCGGTGTGCTGCTCGCGACCGCCCGCGTTGCCGGTGAGACCGCGCCGCTGCTGTTCACCGCCTTGTCGAACCAGTTCTTCAGCCTCAGCCTGAACAAGACGATGGCGAATCTGCCGGTCACCATCAACAATTTCGTGCAGAGCCCCTACGCCTACTGGAAGCAGCTGGCCTGGAGCGGGGCGCTGCTGATCACCCTGACCGTGCTTGCCCTGAACATTGGCGCGCGCATTCTTGGCGCCGAGAGGACTGCAAAATGAGCGATCTGTCCGTTTCCGTAAGTTCCACCGGACGTCAGGCGTCGCCGACGCTGCCTGAGGCTCCGGCCAAGGTGACGGTGCGCAACCTCAATTTCTATTACGGCGAGCACCACGCGCTGAAGAACATCAACCTGACGCTCGGCACCAACCGCGTTACGGCGTTCATCGGTCCGTCGGGCTGCGGCAAGTCGACCCTGCTGCGCATCTTCAACCGGATGTACGATCTCTATCCGGGCCAGCGCGCCACCGGTCAGCTCATGCTCGACCAGACCAACATCCTCGACACCAAGCTCGACCTCAATCTGCTGCGCGCTCGCGTCGGCATGGTGTTCCAGAAGCCGACGCCGTTCCCGATGACGATCTACGAGAACATCGCCTTCGGCATCCGCCTCTATGAGAAGATCTCCAAGTCCGAGATGGACGACCGGGTCGAGAAGGCGCTGCGCGGCGGCGCGCTGTGGAACGAGGTCAAGGACAAGCTCAACGCCTCCGGCCTGTCGCTCTCCGGCGGCCAGCAGCAGCGTCTCTGTATCGCCCGCACCGTTGCGGTGCGTCCTGAGGTGATCCTGTTCGACGAGCCCTGCTCGGCGCTCGATCCGATCTCGACCGCCAAGGTCGAGGAGCTTATCCAGGAGCTCGCAGAGAACTACACGATCGCGATCGTCACCCACAACATGCAGCAGGCGGCGCGCGTCTCCGACAAGACCGCCTTCATGTATCTTGGCGAGTTGATCGAGTTCGACGAGACCAGCAAGATCTTCACGTCGCCCAGCGACCGGCGCACCCAGGACTACATCACCGGCCGCTTCGGCTGAGGAGACAGGAAATGGCTTCTGAACATACCGCAAAGGCCTTCGACACCGACCTCCAGGAGCTCACGCGACTCGTTGCGGAGATGGGCGGCCTTGCCGAGCGCATGATCGTCGATTCCGTCGATGCGCTGATCCGCCGTGACGTCGCGCTCGGCCAGCGCGTGGTGGCGACCGACGCCGAGATCGACGCGCTCCAGAAGAAGATCGAGGAGCGCGCCGTGCTCACGATCGCACGCCGGCAGCCGATGGCGGTCGACCTGCGCGAGATCGTCGGCGCCATGCGCGTTGCGACCGATCTGGAGCGGATCGGCGACCTCGCCAAGAACATGGGCAAGCGCGTCGCCGCGCTGGAGACTGATTTCCATCCGCTGAAGCTGTTCCGCGGCCTGGAACACATGACCGACCTCGTGCAGCAGCAGGTCAAGTCGGTGCTGGACGCCTATGCCGCGCATGACCTGCCGGCTGCGATGATGGTGTGGAAGGGCGACGAGGAGGTCGACGCGATCTGCACCTCGCTGTTCCGCGAGCTCCTCACCTACATGATGGAGGATCCGCGCAACATCTCGTTCTGCATCCATTTGATGTTCTGCGCCAAGAACATCGAGCGGATCGGCGACCATGCGACCAACATCGCCGAGACCGTCTTCTACATGATCGAAGGTCAGGCCATCGCGGACAAGCGGCCGAAGGGCGATATGACGACCTTCGCCACGACCGTGCCGAACACTTAAGGAGCGACGACGCTATGGGCGCACGCATTCTGGTTGTTGAGGACGAGGAAGCGCTGACCGAGTTGTTGCGCTACAACCTCGAAGGCGACGGCTACGATGTCGAGACGGTGATGCGCGGCGACGACGCCGACACCCGCCTCAAGGAGCACATTCCCGACCTGATCGTGCTCGACTGGATGCTGCCGGGACTGTCCGGCATCGAGCTGTGCCGCAGGCTTCGCGCCAGGCCCGAGACCAAGCAGCTGCCGATCATCATGCTCACCGCGCGCGGTGAGGAGAGCGAGCGGGTGCGCGGGCTTGCGACCGGCGCCGACGACTACATCGTCAAGCCGTTCTCGGTGCCCGAATTGCTCGCGCGCGTGAAAGGCCTGCTCCGGCGTGCAAGCCCCGAGCGGCTCGCGACCATACTCGCCTTTGGCGACATCGAGCTCGACCGCGAGAAGCGCCGCGTGGCGCGCTCCGGTCGGCCGATCGACCTCGGCCCGACCGAATATCGCCTCCTGGAGTTCTTCCTGGAGCATCCCGGCCGGGTGTTCTCGCGCGAGCAGCTGCTCGACAGCGTCTGGGGCCGCGACATCTATATCGACGAGCGCACCGTCGACGTCCACATCGGCCGCCTGCGCAAGCTGCTCAATCTCGGTCGCGAGCAGGACCCGATCCGCACCGTCCGTGGCGCCGGCTACGCGCTGGATGATCGTTTCGCGAAGGCGGAGCAGACGTAAAAAAGCGCGCCGGATGGCGTGCTGACGTTTCTCGATCAAGCGTCCCGGCCTTGCACCGGGACGTTGTCGTTTGTGGCTGAACTCAGCGCGTGCCGGGCTTGGCCGGTGCGCGGCGGCGGTCGGCGGCCGGCTGGTAGGCGACGCGCGAGTGCTGTGCGCAGTAGGGCAGGCCCGAGAGCGACTTGCCGCCGCAGAAGAAGAAATCCGGGCTCGAGGGATCGCCGACCGGCCAGTGGCAGGTCGCCTCGTTGAGCTCGAGCAGCGACAGGCGCTGGCTCATCGGAACGACATTGTCATAGGTGATCGGATCGGGCTCGACCTCGACCTCGAAGGCCTGGGCGAGGGCGGTGTTGCCGCGCGAGATCGGGCGGCTCACCCGCATCATGTGCTGCGCCGGGCGCGCCTTGCGCGGCCGGGGAGCCGCCGAGGACGGGCTCTTGGCGCGGCCGGACAGGCCCAGCCGGTGCACCTTGCCGATTACGGCGTTGCGGGTCACATTCCCGAGTTCGGCAGCGATCTGGCTGGCCGAAAGCCCGGCTTCCCAGAGCTTTTTCAATTGCTCGACGCGATCGTCGGACCAGGTCAAAACCGTCATTGCACCCTTCCCCTCGCCGCGCGCCTGCCAATCCCTTGGGGCCGCGTGGCGATGTCTAAGCCTCGAAAAACCCGTGCCGCCAGAATCCCTTAAGGCTCGCCGGGCGCGAAAACGCACCTGAACGCTACGCCGGTACATGAGGACTAAGAGGATCAGAACTGCTGCACGAGATGTCGTATCTGACAGGGGAAACGCTACAATATGGCGTGACTCCCGCGCAAGAGTCTGCGGCTCCGCGTCCACATGTTCCGTCGCTAAAAGAACTCAAAAATGCCACCGCAAGACTACGGCCGCACGCCTTGCAGGGCCTTCTGGCGGCATTGACAGCGGTTTTTCCAAGCATAAAATGGTGACACGTGCCGCCCTTAAAAGGCGGCACGTTTCGTTTTCCGGGCAGGTCAACGATGCGCTGCGCAAGGCAGTCTCGTGAGCCAGCCTCAACATTCAAGTGACCGTCATGACCAAAAGCGCCGCGACGCATTTGCTTCCCGTTTTCGCCAGGGCCGAGCTCGGCTTCGAGCGCGGCGAAGGCTGCTGGCTGGTCGCGACCAATGGCGAGCGCTATCTCGATTTCACCTCGGGTGTCGCCGTGAATGCGCTGGGCCATGCACATCCCGCTTTGGTCAAGGCCTTGCAGGAGCAGGCCACGAAGCTCTGGCACATGTCGAACCTGTTCCAGAGCCCGGACGGCGAGAAGCTGGCAGTCAGGCTCTGCAACGAGAGCTTTGCGGACTTCGTGTTCTTCTGCAATTCGGGCGCCGAGGCGATGGAATGCGTAATCAAAGTGGTGCGCCGCTATCACGCCTCCAAGGGCCATCCCGAGCGCTACCGCATGATCACTTTCGAGGGCGCCTTCCATGGCCGCACGCTGGCAACGCTCGCGGCGACCGGCTCGGCAAAATATCTCGAAGGTTTCGGCCCGCAGCTCGACGGCTTTGACCAGGTGCCGCATGGCGACCTCGAAGCCGTCAAGAAGGCGATCGGCCCACAGACTGCAGGCATCCTGATCGAGCCGATCCAGGGCGAGGGCGGCGTACGCTCGGCTCCTCCCGCCTTCTATCGCGCGCTGCGCCAGCTCTGCGACGAGCATGGTCTTCTGCTTGCCTTCGACGAGGTGCAGACCGGCATGGGCCGCACCGGCGATCTCTTTGCCCATCGCCGTCTCGGCGTGACTCCCGACGTGATGTCGCTTGCGAAGGCACTCGGCGGCGGCTTTCCGATCGGCGCGTGCCTTGCGACCGCCGAAGCCGCCTCAGGCATGACGCCTGGCTCGCACGGCTCGACCTTCGGCGGCAATCCGCTCGCCGTGTCCGCGGCGAACGCCGTGCTCGACGTCATGCTCAAGCCCGGTTTCTTCGATCACGTGCAGAAGATGTCGCTGCTGCTCAAGCAGAAGCTGGCCTCCGTGATCGACCGCCATCCCGATGTCGTCAGCGAGGTGCGCGGCGAGGGGCTTTTGATCGGCCTCAAGGCCGTCGTGCCCTCCGGCGATCTCGCCACCGCGCTGCGCAACGAAAAGCTGCTCACCGTCGGCGCCGGCGACAATGTGGTGCGCTTCCTGCCGCCTTTGATCGTCACCGAGGCGGAGATCGAGGAGGGCGTCGCGCGGCTCGAGCGCGCCTGCACGGCGATCGAATCAAATCTCAAGGCACGGGCGGCAGGCTGATGAGCAAGACGCCCAAGCACTTCCTGGACATCAACGAGCTGCCGCTGTCGGAGCTCAAGAGCATGCTCGCCGCTTCCTCCGCCATGAAGGCGAAGCAGAAGGCGCATCAGCCGGTCAAGCCGCTCGAAGGCAAGACGCTGGCGATGATCTTCGAGCGTCCGTCGACGCGGACGCGGGTGTCGTTCGATGTCGCCATGCGCCAGCTCGGCGGCGAGCCCATCATGCTCACCGGCGCCGAGATGCAGCTCGGCCGCGGCGAGACCATCGCCGACACCGCGCGCGTGCTGTCGCGCTATGTCGATGCCATCATGATCCGCATCCTCAATCACGATGCGCTGCTCGAGCTCGCGGCGAATGCGACCGTGCCCGTCATCAACGGGCTGACGCGGCGTTCGCATCCCTGCCAGGTGATGGCCGACCTCATGACCTATGAGGAGCATCGGGGGCCGATCGAAGGAAAGACGGTGGCCTGGACCGGCGACGACAACAACGTTCTCGCCTCCTGGGCGCATGCCGCCGAGCGCTTCAAGTTCAACCTCAATGTCGCGACCCCGCCGGAGCTCGCGCCGAAAAAGGCCATGCGCGACTGGGTGAAGGCGACGGGCGCTCCGATCATGCTGGGTACCGATCCGGAAGCCGCGGTGCGCGGCGCCGATTGCGTCGTCACCGATACCTGGGTCTCGATGGGCGACAAGGAAGGCGAGCGCCGCCACAACGTGCTCAAGCCCTACCAAGTCAACGCCAAGCTGATGTCGCTCGCCAAGCCCGATGCGCTGTTCATGCACTGCCTGCCCGCCCATCGCGGCGAGGAGGTTACCGACGAGGTGATCGACGGCCCGCAATCCGTCGTGTTCGACGAGGCCGAAAACCGCCTGCACGCGCAGAAGGGCATTTTGGCCTGGTGCTTTGACGCGGTGAAGTAGGTTTGGATCGTCGTCCTGGCGGACGACAGTGCCGTGGCGATGGCGGCGTGGCGCTGCTTTCGCCCTAACGTTGGTCGTCGTCTCGGACAAGCGCAGCGAAGCGGAGCGCAGATCGGGGACGACACCGAATATGGTGTGCTGTGTACGATCCATTCTGCATCCGAAACGGAGCGTCTCGTCACCCCTTCCATTTCACCTCCTCCGACCCCAGATAGAGCGCCATGGTCTCCCAATCCCCTGACATCAAAGCCGGGCCCGAAAGCCCGGTTCGCGCGCCGTCTTCCGTTCCCGTCGACGATGCCGTGCTGCCCTTCGAGGTCGATGCGCTCGACGTGCGCGGGCGCTTGACCCGGCTCGGGCCCACGCTCGACGATATCCTCACCAAGCACGATTATCCCGCGCCGGTCGGCAAGCTGCTTGGCGAGGCCATCGTGCTGACGACGCTGCTCGGCTCGGCGGTGAAATTCGAAGGTCGCTTCATTCTTCAGGCGCAGACTGACGGCCCGGTGTCATTCCTGGTGGTCGACTTCAAGGCACCCGACCGCCTGCGCGCCTATGCCCGCTACGACGCCTCGCGGCTCGGCGAGGCGAAGGACTCCGGCTCGCTGCTCGGTCGCGGCCATCTCGCCATGACCATCGACCAGGGCGCGGATATGAGCCGCTACCAGGGCCTCGTCGCGCTCGACGGCGGCAGCCTGGAAGACGCCGCGCATGAGTACTTCCTGCGCTCGGAGCAGATCCCGACCCAGGTGCGCCTCGCCGTCGGCGAGGAATGGCGCTCGAGCGACGGCGGCAAGCACCGCTGGCGCGCCGGTGGTCTCTTGATGCAGTTCTTGCCGAAGGCGCCGGAGCGCGCGCGACAGGCCGACCTGCATCCCGGTGACGCGCCCGAAGGCACCACGCCGCATACCGTCGCCGAGGACGATGCCTGGGTCGAGGCGCGCTCGCTGATCGGCACGGCCGAGGACGTCGAGCTGATCGATCCCGATCTCTCCGGCGAGCGGCTGTTGTACCGCCTCTTCCACGAGCGCGGCGTGCGCGTGTTCAAGCCGCACGGTCTGAAGGCGGAATGTTCCTGCTCGCGCGATGCGGTGGCAGCGATGCTGAAGAGCTTTTCGCCGGATGATCGTGCCGCGATGGTCAAGGACGACAAGGTCGTCGTGACCTGCGAGTTCTGCAGCTCGGTGTATCAATTCACGCCGCACGAGGCGGGCGTGGAAAACGCGTAGCCAAGCGCTCGGAAATCGTAGGTGGGCAAAGCGAAGCGTGCCCATCAACTTCTGTCGCATGATTGGAGAGATGGTGGGCACGCTTCGCTTTGCCCACCCTACGGCAGCTACAGTCGCGATACCGCAGCTCGCCGCCCCTCAATTCAACACCCGCTTGCCGCCGTCCGGGCTGTCCAGCGAGAACGTCGGCACGTCGATCTCAAATCGCTCGCCGCTTTCGTTGACCATCTGGTAGCGGCCGGTCATGAAGCCCGAGGCGGTCGAGAGCGGGACGCCGGAGGTGTATTCGTAGCGCTCGCCGGGCGCGAGGATCGGCTGCTCGCCGATCACGCCTTCGCCTTTAACCTCCTGCTGCCGCCCCGTCGCGTCGGTGATGATCCAGTGCCGCGTCTTGAGCTGCACGGTCTCGTCGCCGGAATTGGTGATCACGATGGTGTAGGACCAGAAGTAGCGCGAGCGCTCGGCCGACGACTGCTCCGGGACAAAGTTCGGCTCGACGGTCACTTCGATCTGGCGGGTCACGGCACGGTACATGGCTGCCATCATAACGAAAAGCTTGCCGGGAACCAATCGTGGCTCGCGGCGTCAGCGACATCGTGCCGCCCGAATTGGCACCGTAGTTACACCCCAATGTGATCCGATCGCTTTGCGAGCAGGCCACCGGCCCGGTACACTCCTCAAACGCTGCGATTTGCGCAAGGGTTTTGGCCCGATGACCATTGCCGACCAAGTGACGGGATCACCGGTCGCCGGAACCGCGGATGCCAAGTCCACCGTGGAGGCGAAGCCGCGCGCGGCGGCGCCCGCCATCACGCTGCCCGTCATCGGCGAGCGCGAGCTTCGCCTCGACCTTTTCCGCGGGCTGGCGTTGTGGCTGATCTTCATCGACCACTTGCCGCCAAATCTGCTGACCTGGTTCACCATCCGCAACTACGGCTTCAGCGACGCCACCGAGATCTTCATCTTCATCTCCGGCTACACCGCGGCCTTCGTCTACGGCCGCGCGATGCTGGACTCAGGCGTCGTCATCGCCACGGCGCGGATCCTGCGTCGGGTTTGGCAGATCTATGTCGCCCACGTCTTCCTGTTCACGATCTTCCTCGCGGAAATCTCCTATGTCGCGACCAGCTTCGAGAACCCGCTCTACACGGAAGAGATGGGCATCATGGATTTCCTCAAGCAGCCCGACGTCACCATCGTGCAGGCGCTGCTGCTGCGCTTCCGGCCCGTCAACATGGACGTGCTGCCGCTCTACATCGTGTTGATGCTGGCGCTGCCGCTGATCCTCTGGCTGATGAAATGGAAGCCGGATCTCACGCTCGGCCTGTCGGTCGTGCTCTACGTGGTGACTTGGGAGTTCGATCTCTATTTTTCGGCCTATCCGAACGGCTTCTGGGCGTTCAACCCGCTGGCCTGGCAATTGCTGTTCGTGTTCGGTGCCTGGTGTGCGCTCGGAGGTGCACGGCGCATGTCACGGATCCTGGCATCACCCGTGACGATGTGGATCTCGATCGCCTATCTGGCCGCGGCGTTCTACGTGACGTTGACCTGGTACGTGCCGCAGCTCTCCCACTTCATGCCGAAGCGGATCGAGCAGTGGATGTATCCGATCGACAAGACCGATCTGGACGTGCTGCGCTTCACGCATTTCCTGGCGCTGGCCGCGCTCACCGTGCGCTTCCTGCCGCGGGACTGGCCGGGCCTGAAATCGCCTCTCCTGAGGCCGTTGATCCTCTGCGGCCAGCATTCGCTGGAGATCTTCTGCCTCGGCGTGTTCCTGGCCTTTGCCGGCCATTTCATCCTGGCCGAGGTGTCCGGTGGCCCGGGCATGCATGCGCTGATTAGTCTCTGCGGAATCCTGATCATGTGGGCCATGGCCTGGGTGATTTCGTGGTACAAGCAGGTGGCTGACAAGAGCGGTTCGAAAACCAAAAACGCCGTCGGCAACGCCGATCTGGCGGGAGGGGGCTGATGAAGGCGAAGGTTCTCCGGAGCCTGATCCTGCTATGCGGTGTGCTCGCCGCGCCTTCCGCGCGCGCCGAGGATAATGCTGCGCCTCAAGCTCCCGCAGGGCCTGCGGCCTGCGAGGTGCCGTCCTATCTGCTCGCCACCGAAAGCCAGCTCCCGAAGGTCGCCGAGGCCGTGAAGAGCGAAAAGCCGCTCGAAATCCTGGTCGTCGGCAGCCGGTCGACCACCATCCCGTCGTCGGAAGAGAGCTCCTATCCGGCCCGGCTGCAGGCGATCCTGAAGGAGAAGCTGCCGTCGGAACCGGTGCACGTCTCCGTAGAACTACAGAGCAAGAAGACCGCAGAAGAGGCCGCATCCACCTTCGTTAAGCTTATGGAAGCGAAAAGGCCTACTTTGGTCATCTGGCAGACCGGGACCGTGGATGCTATCCGATCCATCGATCCCGATGAGTTCCGCGGTGCCGTCACGGATGGCGTTACTGCGCTGCAAAACGCTGGGGCCGACGTTATATTGATGAACTTGCAGTATAGCCCGCGGACCGAAACCATGATCTCGGTGCCGCCCTACCTAGATAATATGCGCGTGGTCGCGCAGGAGCATGATATTCCGCTGTTCGACCGTTTCGCGATCATGCGTCAATGGAATGATCAGGGGCAGTTCGACCTGTTCAATTCGTCGCGTGGACCGGAGTTGGCGAAACAGGTCCATGATTGCCTTGGCCGGGCGCTGGCGCAGTTCGTCGTCGATGCCGCCCATCTGGGTCCGGCCCAGCAGCAAAATTGAGGTTCAGCGTAAATGAGTTCTTTCCGCCCTTTTGGCCTGACGGCATGGCTGGCTGCGCCCATAGCGGCCGCGCTGCTGATGCCTGTGGCGCTGTCACCCGCCCACGCGCAGGCCGTGGCGGTCGCGCCGACGGCCCCACAGGCCGCTGGTCCGGCGCCCGCACCGCAGATCACGACCCCCGCGACCAGCCAGCAAGACTTTCCCGAGCAGCGCGGCCTCACCGCGCGGGCCATTGACAGGGTCAAGCAGGTCGCCAAATCCGCCGGCGACATCTTTAGCCGCGTGCCGTGCCTGCCGCCCAAGGGCAGCGCGAACAAGGGCAGCGCGAAATCGATGGGCTCGCTGCCGCATGTCGCGGGCAAGCTGGTCGCCGGCAAGCCGGTCGTGATCGTCGCGTTCGGATCGTCGTCGACGGCGGGCTTCGGTGCGAGCTCGCCCGATTTCAACTATCCGAACCGCCTCGCCGGACAGCTTCGCCGGCAATATCCGACTGCCGACATCACCGTCATCAACGCCGGTGTCGGCGGCGAGGACGCGCCCGAGATGATGAAGCGCCTCCAGAAGGAGGTGATCGACGTGCATCCGGACCTCGTGATCTGGCAGGTCGGCACCAATGCGGTGCTGCGCAACCTCGATCCGGGCGACACCGCAAAGCTCGTCGAGGACGGCATCACGCGCATCCAGGCGGCCGGCGATGCCGACATCGTGCTGGTCGATCCGCAATATTCGCCGCGCGTCACCGAGCGCCCCGAGAGCGCCGGCAAGATGGTGAAGCTGCTCGGCCGTGTCGCCGAGCTCCGCCACGTCGGGATCTTCCCGCGCTTCGAGGTGATGCGCGACTGGCACGAGAAGCAGGCCATTCCGGTCGAGAGTTTCGTGATCTCCGACGGCCTGCACATGAATGATTGGGGCTACGCCTGCTTCGCGCAGCTCCTCGGCGACGACATCATCCGCTCCGTCGGCCAGATCAAGTTAGGGGTCAACGTGCCTGCCGACGTGCGGACGTATAGGCCGATGTAGCTGCCGTAGGGTGGGCAAAGGCGCGTTAGCGCCGTGCCCACCACTTTATCTAACTCAAACGTCGGCAGAAGTGGTGGGCACGCTTCGCTTTGCCCACCCTACGATTTCGAGTGCGTGGTTACGCCTTCTCCAGCGCCGCGGTGAGATCCTCGATCAGATCATCGGCATGCTCGAGCCCCACGGAGAAGCGTATAAAGCCCTCGCTGATGCCGAGCGCAGCGCGGTCTTCCGGCTTCAGGCGCTGATGCGTCGTGGTCGCCGGATGCGTCACCAGACTCTTGGCGTCGCCGAGATTGTTCGAAATCTTCGCCAGCTTAAGCGCATTGAGCACGCGGAATGCCGCCTGCTTGCCGCCCTTGACCTCGAAGCCGACCAGCGTCGAGCCGCCGCGCATCTGCTTCTTCACCAGCGCCGCCTGCGGATGATCGGCGCGGCCGGGATAGACCAGCCGCGAGATCTTTGGATGGCTCGCGAGCACCTCGGCAACGCGGGCCGCGGTGTCGGTCTGCGCACGCACGCGCACGCCGAGCGTCTCCAGCCCCTTGAGCAAAACCCAGGCGTTGAACGGCGAGATCGACGGCCCGGTCTGGCGCATGAAATTGT
This sequence comes from Bradyrhizobium sp. UFLA05-153, assembly GCF_054185185.1. NCBI lineage: Bacteria > Pseudomonadati > Pseudomonadota > Alphaproteobacteria > Hyphomicrobiales > Nitrobacteraceae > Bradyrhizobium > Bradyrhizobium sp. UFLA05-153. The sequence goes on along the minus strand of NZ_JBBIAM010000072.1, from coordinate 18,786 downwards.
GGATGTGCTCGGCGATGAAGGCTTCCGACGACAGGATGACGCCCCCCAGGCACCGACCCTGGCCGTCGATATGCTTGGTCGCGGAATAGACCACGACATCGGCACCGAGCGCGAGCGGGCTCTGCCAGATCGGGGTGGCGAACACGTTGTCGACAACGAGCCGTGCGCCGCCCTTGTGCGCGATCTCGGCGATGGCCGGGATGTCGAGCACGTCGAGCGTCGGATTGGTCGGGCTCTCCAGGAAGAACGTCTTGGTGTTCGGCTTGACCGCGCGCTGCCACTGGTCGAGATCCAGACCATCGACCAGCGTGGTCTCGATGCCGTAGCGCGGCAACAGATCCTGCACCACGTAGAGGCACGAGCCGAACAGCGCCTTTGATGCCACCACGTGATCGCCAGACTTCAAGGGCGCCAGGATCGCGGTTGTCACCGCGGCCATGCCGGTCGCTGCCGAGCGGGCGGCTTCGGCGCCTTCGAGCTCGATCATGCGCTGCTCGAACATCGCGATCGTCGGGTTGGAATAGCGCGAATAGATGAAGCCGGGATCTTCGCCCTTGAACCGCGCCTCGCATTCCTCGGCGCTCGCGTAGACGTAGCCCTGGGTCAGGAACAACGCCTCGGACGTCTCGCCATATTGCGAGCGCAGGGTGCCGGAATGGACCAGGCGGGTTTCGGGACGGTATTGCGCGGCGGACGCCGGGGACTTCGACATAGGACCTCCAACGTGACCACTTGCAAATGGTCACAAAAAAAACCGGCCTGGATATCTCCACTGGCCGGGATCACAGAGGTCCCCGGCCTGTTTAGCGATTTATTTAACGTGGCTGCAAGCCGGCCGGCTCAAATCACCACGGGATAAGTCATGCTCATATTCCGCCATGCCCTTTTCGTCAAGGCATCCATCGGATAGCGGTAAAAGGTTCGTTTTTCCGCATTTTTGGATGCGTTTGACCCGAGATGAGGACCACCGGTTGACGTTCACGGTCGCCGCCGACGCCAATGGTATTCTGCCCGACCGCATGATCGCGGCGATGGCGGATGACGGGCTCATCCTGCCCGCCTACGACTTCGTCGAAAGCCAGATCCAGCCGGCGAGCCTCGATTTGCGTCTCGGCGATATCGCCTACCGCGTCCGCGCGAGCTTCCTGCCCGGGCCGGGCGCGACCGTCGCCGAGCGCATCGATGAGCTGAAGCTGCATGAGTTCAGCCTTGCCGACGGCGCGGTGCTGGAGACCAATTGCGTCTACATCGTGCCGCTGCTAGAGAGCCTCGCGCTGCCGCCGGAGATCGTCGCGGCCGCCAATCCGAAGAGCTCGACCGGCCGGCTCGACGTCTTTACCCGCGTGATCGCCGACGGCACCCGCCGCTTCGACATGATCGGCGCGGGCTATCATGGCCCGCTCTATGCCGAGATCAGCCCAAAAACGTTTCCGGTGCTGGTGAGCGAAGGCTCGCGGCTATCGCAGGTGCGCTTCCGCACCGGCGATGCCATCCTCAACATTGACCAGCTCGAGGCGCTGCATGCGACCGAGCGTCTCGTCGATATCGACGAGGCCGATCTCACCGGCGGTGTCGCCGTCTCTGTCGATCTCTCCGGCGAGAAGGGCGGCGGCTTCGTCGGCTATCGCGCCAAACGACACACCGGCGTCGTCGACGTCGATCGCCGCGCCGGCTACGCGGTCGAGGATTTCTGGGAGCCGATCTCGGCGCGTCCCGACGGCAGCCTCATTCTCGATCCCGGCGAGTTCTACATCCTCGCCTCCAAGGAAGCCGTGCAGGTGCCGCCGGACTACGCCGCGGAGATGGTGCCGTTCGATCCTCTGGTCGGCGAATTCCGCGTGCACTATGCCGGCTTCTTCGATCCCGGCTTCGGCTATGCCGGTGCGGGCGGGCAAGGCGCGCGCGCGGTACTCGAGGTGCGCTCGCGCGAAGTGCCCTTCATCCTCGAGCACGGCCAGATCGTCGGCCGCCTCGTCTACGAGAAGATGCTGGCGCGGCCCGACGCAATGTACGGCCAGCGCATCGGCTCGAACTACCAGGCGCAGGGCCTGAAGCTGAGCAAGCATTTCCGGGTGTAGCCGCATCCTCCGATGTCATGCCCCGGCTTGATCGGGGCACCACTACGCCGCGGCCCATTGTTCAGGCTCGACCGCCTCTGGAATACCGGATCGCCCGATCGAGGTCGGGCGATGACACCGAATGTGCGTCAGGTTGCGAAGCGAAATCCGGGAACTCTCGCCACCAAAAAGATCCCGGATTGCGCTGCGCTCCATCCGGGCTACGTTTGCCCCATCGAGATACCGATTTGACCGGTGTAAGCGACTGATATCACTTATAGAATGTCGTTGAATGTCGGTCTCTGTCGGTGTATGTCTGAAGATGTTTTAGGACTTTTAGGACCTCGAAGGGGTATCACCGTGTCGCGCAAGCCAAGGCAGAAGGCAGCCAAGACCACCAGTACGCAACTGCAGTCGCCGACCGCACGCCTGAAGCTGGCGGCGCAGCCGCGTGCCTATTTCATCAAGATCGCGGACGGGGCATGGCTCGGCTATCGCAAGCCGCTCAGCGGTGCCGGTTCATGGGTGGTCCGCTCCGGCGGCAGCGACGGTAAGGGCTGGGAGAAAACGCTCTGGCAGGCCGATGACAACAGCCTGAAGGCGGACGGCGAGAAGGTTCTCAACTTCTGGCAGGCGAAGAACAAGGCGCAGCAGATGACCGGGCGCAAGCCCGGCACGGATACGTTGCCTGTGGCTGATGGCGCGCCGATCACGCTCGACGACGCAACGAAGATACACGAGGCGGACCTGCTGCGACGCGGCTCGAACGTCTACAATTCGCGCCGCGCACGCTGTCACCTGACCGAAGCGCAGTTGTCGAAGCCGGTCGCGGTGTTCACCGAGGACGAGTTGACGATCTGGCGCGATGGGCTCTTGAAGAAGGGTCTCGCACCATCGAGCGTGAACCGCACCATCAGCACGGTCAGGACCGCGTTGACGCTGGCGGACAAGAGCCGTGCTCACATCTGGCGCTCGGCGCTGAAGGCGCTGCCGGGCGCGGTGGAGGCGAACAACGTCATCATTGAGGACGAAGCCAAGGCGCAAGCGTGGGTCGCCGAGACCTATCGGCTCGATCATCAGTTCGGCCTGCTCACACATACCATCGCCGAGAGTGGTGCGCGGCCCTCACAGCCGGTGCGCTTGCGCATCCGCGACCTGATCACCACCGACCCGAAATCGCCGAGGCTGATGATGCCGCGAAGCGGAAAAGGTGGCACTCGGCATCCGGGACAACGCAAGCTGGAGCGCTATCCGGTGGCGATCTCGCCGGAGCTGGCGAAGCTGTTGAAGGCGGCGGCGAAGGGCCGGCCGAGCCACGCGCCGCTACTGGTGCGCCAGAACGGGCAGGCATGGGACGAAGGCAACCCAAATCCGTATGACCGCTACAAGGACATGCTGAAGCTCGTCCTGCAGGCCATCGACCTCGATCCGCAGGTCTACGGCATGTACGCCTTCAGGCACACGAGCATCACCCGGATGCTGCTCAAGGGCACGCCAACATCGGTTGTCGCCAAGGCGCACGACACCAGCGAGGCGGAAATCCGCAAGCACTACGCCGCCAGCATTCTCGACCACAGCGACGCTCTGACACGCTCCACCCTGCCGTCATTCGGACCTGCCAAGCCGGCCGCCAGCAACGTGGTGCCGATGACGAAGCGCTGATCCGATCAGGCTTCACCGCGCGCGAAGCGCCCGCCGTAAGGGCTGGTGCGGGCCTCGAATCGGATGCGCGCTCGGGTGAACGGTCGGAGCCGTTGTTGCTGGTGCCGGCCTCGGGACTCGCTTCGCCAGCAGCGCCTCGATGTCGTCGATGTCGCGCGGCTGGAGCCGGCGCAATTTGCCGAGCTTTCGCCGCGCCTGCGACCAGAACGCCTCCTGCGCATGGGCCTCGCCGACGCGGTCCTCGTCGATCGCAGCGAGCCGACCGATGATCCGCATCTGCGGTTTGCCATCGAGCAATGTCCTTTCGAGCAGGATACATTCGACGATCCACGGCGCGTTCTCCGGTCGGTGCCGCCATTCGAGATGCCGGCGATTCCAGACGACGTCGAAGGTCCCCATGGTCGGCGCTCCTCTCATGCAAAAGGTTGTCGCCACGACAACCTTTTCGTTACGGCGGTTTAGATCGGCAGCGGAGGCCGCTGAGGCGGCTGGCAGGTCGGCGGGTGTTCGGAGCGGCCGGGCGGATTTAGCGCATGGGCGAGGCCGGCTCGCAAGGTGGTGGTGGAATTTTCGATGGATGTCGCGCGGATGGTAGACGTAGACGTCCACGTCGATACGATGCCGCGCAGGAGCGCGGCGAAGTGGCGACGCGAAAAGTTGATTGTACAATCGAGTTTCAGGTCGGCGCGCATCGTTTCCCGCGATTCCACGGGAAACCAAAAACGTCTCGCGATACCGCGAGACAAATACGGCAATTTGTCCCACGGCACCGTGGGACAAATGCGGCACCTGAATTGTGTCGTGACACCACGACACAAATCGCAATTGTCCCGTGGTGCGGTGGCGGCAACAGCGCCGCCTACCTGCTGCTGCGGCTGGCGCGGCTTCTCAAACTTCTCACTTTGAGATTCTTGTGAGCGATTGTCGTTGATCGAGCGCGGCCAGCAGGAGCTGGCGGTCGCGCTGCATCAGCGGCCAATCGATGGCCATCTGGTAGCCGGGGCCGTAAGGACACTCGCAGTCGAGCATGGGATCAGCCGGCGAACCGCAGGCAAAGGCCCAATGCTCGCCGAAGGTCTTGCGCATCAAGGTGTCGAGCCTGTACTCGACGTCGCGCAGCTCGGCGCGCATCGCCTCGGTCGCGTCGTGCTTGTTCGCGCCCTGCTTGAGCAGCTCGATGTTGCGATCGAACAGGACCATGATCTCGTCGGTGATCTCGCCGCCCCGGACGGGTGGTCGTGGCATGGATCAGTACCCTTAGTACCCTTGTCTCGGCGGCCGGCCGGGTTTGTCGCGCTTGGCCGCCTCGTCGAACAGGCCAAGTCGTGTGAGGAATTGCGCAACGCGTTTCTGCGCCGCGCCCTCGGCAGCGATCAACGGGTTGACCACCATCTGACCGGCCGCACCGGGGACCATCTGACCGGTTTGCACGATCTCAAGGCGGGCGGATTCGGCGCGATCAGCGGCCAGACAGGCGAGCTTCAAAACCTCAGCGTGCGCGTCCTCGATGACGTAGCGGGCCATGACCGTGCGCCATAGCGCGGAGCCGACGGAACCGAGTTCCGGTGGGGGTTCCGGGACGGCTTTGGCCGGAAAGGGCGCGATTTTCGAGGGTTTTTCCATGGTTCGGCGGTATTTTCGCCCCGGTTTTCGGATTTTGCAATTAATTCCGCTAACGTCGCAGCGTGCAGCCGCTCGGTTCCTCCCGTTCGGCAAATCCGCAGGACCGCCCCCCGGCCCCAGAACATTCACCAGATGGTCTGTCCGCTCAACCTCGCGAGATGGAGCAGCGCGGCCTCCGCCGTCTGCCTTGCCCGCACGCGATGCATCGGCTCCGACAGGGGGCCGTCTGGATACCGGACACAGTACAAGCGGCGCTCACCGGGCTTAGGCGCGGCACCGGGGATGATCTCGATCACCGTGCCCTTGGGCTCGGCGTCGCCGGCCATCCGAAGCCGGTTGCCTTCCCACTGAAGATTGTTCGCGCGATAGAGCATCATCACACGGAACTCCTCACCGTCCGGTGGTGTCGCGAGACGGTTTGCGCTCCTCGTCGAGCCGCTCCCGCAACCGGCTGCAGGCAAAGTAATGCTCCGCCACTTTGGCCGGCGTGCCGTGCGTGACCAGATCGGCATAGGCCGCGCTGGTTTCAGCGGCCAGCCGGCGCAGGCCGATCAGGTGCGACTCGATCTTGATGCTCTGCGCGATCCGGCGGACCTGTTCGTCGCGCGTCATCATTGCACAGCTCGCAGCGATGGCAGGTCGATCGTCCTGCCGGCGGTGACCAGCTTCAGCTCCAGCTCGGCGAGCCTCGTTTCGAGCTTGGCCTGTGCGAGCTTCAGCTCGGTGTTCTCGGCGCGCAGTTCGTCGATCCTGCGGCGATGATCAGCGATATGCTCGGCGGTTGCCTCGGCGATGGCGCGGCAATGCCGATCGGCGTCGCTTTTGACGTTGGCGATGCGCTGATCGACGTTGGCGACGATGCGCTGTTCGAGGCTGGCGACATCGGCACGGCCTTGCCCGGCGTGCCTCTGCCGCTCGCTGCGCGTCGCCTCGTCTTCGGCGACGTCGCGTCGATAGCGTTCATCCGCCATCTCGGCGCGGGATTTGCGGCGGACTGGTGGATCGCCGGCAGGCTCGGGCGCGGGCTCCGGCTGCTCGGCGATCGGCTCGGAAGCGTTCATCAATTCGTCGATGGTCCGCTGCATGATCTCACCACTTGGTCCCGGTGACGTAGCTGATTGCGCGGCTCTCGCGCACCGCCCAGCTCAGCGGCCAGCGCAATCGCAGGGAAACGAGATCAGCTTGGAAATCCGAGCGGCTCGGCGCGGCGCTGTTGATCGGGCCGGGAGCGGTGTCGTCCTGCGTTGTCGCCTCCTTCGACGTCATCACCTCCGGAGCATCGAGCCACGCCGCGACCGCATTGACGACGGCGCAGATCACGACACCGGGGTTGACGACCGACGACGGCAGCACCGGATACGGCAGCCGTTCGGCGCGCAAAAACAGCCGCAAGACCTGTGCCGGGGCCGCGACAAACAGGACGTTGCTGTTGCCGGCGTAGGGCGAGACGGCCTGCAGCAGCGCGCACAGATCGTCCGCCATGGCCTCGCTCGGCGTCGCGTTGACCGAGGCGGCGATCGGCGCGATGCCGCTCAGGATGCCGGCCGGCGCGGCGGCGGTGGATGCATTGGCCGAGAACATCACGCGATCGATGGCCGGCGCGGTGCTCTCGACCAGTGCCGCGCGAACGATTGTCTCGGCATTAGAGGCCTCCAGCATTTCCCGTGAGAGCTTCGCGATCTCGGCGAGCTTGAAGGGCACGAGCGACGGCCCGGCGCTGGTGAGCAGTTGAACGACGGGAGCCGGCTGAAGCTCGGCGACAAAACCGGCCTCGCCCGGCGCAATCGCCGGCAGCAGCGCCTTGGCGCGGTTGTCGAGCGAGACCTGCAGGCAGCGCCGCAAGAGATCGGCACCGGCCGAGAGCCCGACCAGATCGGCGAGAAAGTCCATGCCCGTGAGGCCCAGCGCTCCCGCCCATGCCGGCGGCGCCAGACTAGCCGGAGCCACGGCACCGCGCGTCACCGTGTGACGGTCGAAATGGGCCAGACCACGCTCGACGATGTCGCGGACGAAGCCCTGCATGCCGCGCTCCTGTAGGGCGCGCGGATCGGGTCGGAACGGGATTCCTTGGCGGACCATGGCTCGGACCTCGCTACGATCAAAACGAGGCCGATGATGCCACGATGCGGCGGCGAATGACCGTTATGCGTTACGGTTTATTTTCGTCGTCGGCGAGCAGCAACTCGATGGCGCAGGCAACCGCCTTGCGGTCGCGCAGCTCGTGCTCGTCGAGCCATTCGGTGCGGGCAAGTTTCCTGCGCATCGACTTGGTAGTCCTGACCAACACCGTCATGATGCCGTCCCGGCGATCCTGCCGATATTTGTGCTGACGATCGGCGTTGCGCCGCCGCTCGGCGTCGGCGTCACCGGGCGACGGGCGTGGCGGATGTGGCGGGCGGCGGAGCATCAGCCCCCCCTTAAGTGTTGCTCTGGGATTTGGAAAAACCCAGAGCAACACTTATCCTTCGCTCCAGCTCATCGTTTTCGCGGACAAGAGCTTCACGGACATCGCAACTGGACGCGAGCGGCCCAGCGAACACGATGACCGGCCTTATCAAACCCGGCGTCCAACTTTGAAACCCGGTACGCTCGGCGACGCGGTGAGCCGCACGCAGCACAGAGACGCGTTGCTTGCGCGCGAAACTGCAGCCGTGTCCGGGCCAGACCAGCCCGCATAGCTCCGGCACGGTCCAAATGCGCCGGGCGTCAGCACGAAAGGCCTGCTCGACGATGCGCTCGATGCGTCCCGGTCCACGGCTCATCGGTTCTCCCCTTCGCTCGGTTGCCGGGAAACCGTCCCGGCGCGGTGAAAATTTAATGGAGGTGGAAAATCACTGACTTCGGCTACTCACTGACGGGCATCGCTGGTTCCCCTAGTCAGTCAAAAGGTGAAATCAGTGGTTTTCCACCTCCATTAAATTTGGCCCTGATCCCCGCAGTTGCCGGTCAGCCGTTGCGCGGCGCTAAGCCGCTCACTGACCGACATTGACGCCTTGGCGTAGACGACCTGACGGGCACCCTTGATCTTCCAGAGGCCGTCCTTGGCGGCATCGTTGCGCACCGGAACGTACCCACATTGTTCAAAGCGATGGGGCAACTGACGGCGATGTCGTCGATCGTTGATCCAGTCCTTGAAGTCGCTTCGATCGACACCATCAACCGTGAGCACTTCCGCCTTCTTCTGCACCGTTGCGAGCGTCAGCGCGTTCGGATTGCCAAGCTGGTCAAGCACGTCGGCAAGTTCGGCGTTCTCGGGCGCGCGGTTGGCATCAACAACGTCCCAGAATGCTGGCGTCTTGGGTGGCGGGGCCTTGGCGTCGAATGTCGAGATGTCGAGCGCGGCCAGATAGGCGGCAACGTGGCCATAGCCACCGTCGTACTCGTACCAGCCCCACAGCTTGGGCCAGTAGTCTTCGGCGAACGTCTCCTTCTCCGCGTCCGACCACGCGACATAGTGGCGGCGATCATCGGCGGGCAGGAAGATACCATCGGCCTTGTGGTTGGTGGTGATGATGACGCCGCAGCAGTTCAGCACGCTATGTTCGCGCAAGTTCTTCTCGTCCACGCGCAGCACGTCCGGCGGAGACGCGCAATAGCTCTTCATGTGATCGTAGAACGCGAAGCGGTTCACGTCGCCGAGATCGCGCGCCTCGCTGATGCGCAGGATCACAGATTTCACGAAGCCGTTGAAACGTCCGAGCAGATGCATCGGCGTCACCTCGGTGAAATTCCACGGACCCACCGCATACTTGGCCGGCTCCAGCAACGTGTCCTTGCCGACGCCCTGCGCGCCGCCGAGCACCAGCGCGTGGTTGATCTTCTCCTGCGGTCGCTGCACACGGTGCGCCAGCCACGCGATGATGTGCGCGGCCTGTTCCTCGCCGAAGACCTTGCGCACATGGTCCAGCCAGACACTGGCCTTGGCGGCATTGCCTCGTATGATCTGGGGCGGCCGGTACAGATTGAAGCAACTGACGCCACGACGCTCAATCCAGCCGCCGGCCGAGACAAGACGATCAGGGATGATCATCTCCAGACCCGGTGCCCACGTCATCTGCTCCACGGGCTTGTTCTGGTCCAGCCATGTCGAGGCATTGATCTTGATTGGCTCGCCCTCGTCGTCGGTGCCGACCTGTATCGGCGGGATGCGGGCATTGACGCTCGATCCCGGCCATGGCTCCCGCGAAGGCGCGTAGATGTAATTGTGCGCCGGCATGAAGGCATGGAAATCGTCGAGGCTGACGGGCTTGCGGTGCGCCGCGTCGAGCCGCTCGCGGACGGCTTCAGCGCCTTCGGCCTGCAGTGTCTCGTTGATGTCGGGCTTCTTCTTCATAGTCCCTCCAGCACGATCTCGATGTGACGGTCACGAAGTGCGGCAGCGAGGGTGCTCGCGTGATGCCGGCCGGCCTTGTCGTCATCGACAATGACCGTGACGCACTCGACGTAGGTCGGAATGGCGGCGGCGAGCGCCGGCAACCGCGATGCCGATCCGGCGGCCCATGCACCGAGACCGGTGGCCTGATGCACGCTCAGGGCCTCCTCGATGCCCTCGGTGATGGCGAGGCCGAGCAGGTCGTTCGGAGGGGCAAGCACGATCGGCAAGCTCGCGGAGCCGACGATGATCTTCGACTTCTCAACTTCGGCCTTGCCGGAGCCGTCCGGCTTCAACAGCGTGAGGTGCACGGCCTCGACGTTGCGCGGCTGGCCAAGCACTCCCGGCTCGATCTCGTCGGCCAGTGCGAAGGCCGCGATCATCGCCGGCCGGTGTTCGGCCTTGCGTGGCGGCAGGAACCCCAACGTCGGCGGCAGCGGACAGGTGATGCCGCGCGCCTCCCGCAGATACATCTCGGCAATGGTGCCGGCGATGGGCTGGCGATTCGACCAGAGCCACGACGCCTTGCGACGCTGCTCGCGCAATTCGGCGGCTTCGCGGGCCTTGCGGGCGCGCCGCGCTTTCTCGCGCTTGGCGTCATCGACAGGCGATCGTTGACCCTCGCCATGCCAGAGCCCGCGCGACCGGAGCACCGCGATGATGTCGGCCGGATCGCAGCCGCTGAGGCACCGGACCTGCGGCGCGGTGTGGCCCTCGAAAATAATCAAGCTCGGGTTACGGTCCTCGTGGACGATGCAGCGGCAAACCCATTGCCGGCCGGATCGACGGGCACCCAGAGCTTCGGCGAGTTGTTCGGCGGTCATGTCCGGCTCCTTCCACCTTGACGTGGAGCCGGCCGGGACTACGTTTCGGGCTGTGTACTGACGCCCGACCCTGACCCGGTCGGCCCCTTGCTTGGAGCCCTCGGCCGCGCCCCCTTCGGCCGAGGGCTTCGTCGTTTTTTTCAGGAGACCTCGGCCTCGGCGATGCCGAGCGCAGCCTTCACCTCGGGCGCGTAGTCGAAGTACTCAAGCAGGCTTTCGCGCCACGCCGGTTCTGGCTCGGGCAGCTCGGAACAGTCGGGTCCGCCCCACTCATCCTCTCGCTCGCCGTAGTAGACACCGTAGGCGTGGTAGCTCTCGGGGATTTGGTGGAAGATCAGTGCGACGTTTGCGCTCCACCACGCCTCCTCCAGTTGGTCCTTGCGCCGCTCGTAGGGACCGAACGGATCGGCGGATAGTGGCCGACAGAAGAGGTCCGGGACATGGAAGCTCTCGACGAGCCATTTGTCGCCGTGATCGAAGGTGAACCCTTCCTCGATCCAGATTGCATCGATGCCGGACGCGGAGGTGTGGAGACAAGCCTCCCACCATTTGTCGTGGAGCGTCGATTTGTAGAACCCATGCACCCACGGCGCTGGATGGGTCGCCATGATGGCCTTGAGTTCGTCGTCGGTCTTCGGGTCCTTGCTGAGGATCAGAGCTTTTTTGATTTGCATTTGTCGTCTCCTTTCTCGGGTTTTAGTCGAGTGCCCTCGGCCAAGATGACCAAGGCCGAGGGTATTCTCTCGTCAGATCACAGGCTGTTCTGGTTCTGCCAACAGCTCAGAGAGCTGCATCTTCACCGCCAGCAGCTTCGTCTCGATGCGGGCGGCGTCCCGTCGTCGTGGATTGCCGATCGCGCTGGCGATAACGGCAACCTCGTTGATGGCGGTCTGCAGTTCTTTTAGACAGGCCTGCAGTTGCCTTCGCTCGCCGTTCCGGGTCATTTGAGTTGCTTCCTTTCTCATACTCGATCGCAACCTGCTCTCATGAAGCCACAGCCATTGTGCTCATCGTGGACGTTGCCCCGAACGGAGTTCTTGACCTTCAGATTTGGTCTCTTCCAACCATCGGGCCTCAGGACGTTGCCGTTCGTCAGGTCCACGAAGCAAAAAACAGAACGGCCGCTATCGTTGAAGCCGGGTTTGTGGATGCGCGCGTAGCGCTGTCCGATTTCGTATCCCAATTCGAGATTGGTCTTCTCTCGCGCCGTCGCCACGAAGAGCCTCAGGTCGGTGTCGCTGACGTTGATGTGCTTATTCATGCTGTTTCCTTCCGTGATCGTTCTCCTGATGTGAAAAAGGGCGCCGCCCTCACGAGCGACGCCCGTGTGATCTACTCAGCCGCTTGCGCGAGCGGTGCGGTCAAGCGATCGAGCCCGGCCCAGATCGCGTCCACGCCGAATTTGGCGATGAGGCGATCGACCTGTTCGTCGGTCGGCGGCTTGCGGGAGCCACGACGCGCGCGGTTCATCGACGCGACGCTGACGCCGAACGCCTGCGCGATCATTTGCTTGCTGAGCTTGAGGAAGACGTTGCCCTCGTCGGCTTCGAGAGCAAACCGGACCCGGTGCTGTTTCGACATCTTGCAGCGGCTCATGCCGCGAGTGTCGATGATCACCGGGGTTGAGAACGTCGGGCCGTTGGTGTACTGGAGCATAGCTGAAATCCTTTCTGCTCCTTCCGGCCCGGCTCCTCGTCTCACCGAGGGCCGGGCCTTCTGCTGTCACCTGTTGTGACCGCCGCGCGGGGCCGGTGACCCGCACACCTTCGCGGCGGGTCTCTGTCAGGCGACTGCGGCCTCGGCTGTCTCGCGCTCACGATCGCGACGCCACTGCTCGGCAGCCTCGAAGGAAATGAGACGGCGCTTCCCGATCAGCATGCATTGCGGGGCCTTGTTCGCCCTCAACATTGCGTAAAACAGGTCGCGGTGGATGTTGTTGAGGTCGCAGAACTGATCGACGCTCATGGCGAGCGGCGGCATGTCGATCTTGCGGAGACGCTTCTGCGTCTTCTTGGCGCGCGGCTTCCGCGCAGGCACAGGGGGTTGCTTGCGGGCCACGGTGGTCCACCTCTCTTCGCGTTGAGCATCTGTTATTGTCGGCGTGTGGTTATGAAGCGCCGCGAGAGGCGGATCGGCAAGCGTCGAAAAAGTAGATGAAAGTAAGTTACTTTTTGCGCCGGAGGCCGCGCCGATCGAGCACGGGGATGACGACCTCGTCCTCGACGGTCTGCCAGCTTCTCTCGGGGAGCTTCAAGAATTCCACCGTGATGCGCTTGGCTGCCGCCTGTTGCGAACGCCAGCGGCGCAGGTCCTCGTCGAGCCTGTGCTCGTAGTAGGCCCGCGCCTCATCGATCTGTGTTGGTGAAAGAAGCCGCGCTGCTTCGCGTCTCGCCGGCTGGCTCCGCATCCGGGCTGACGTTTCGATCAGCTCCTGCATCTCCTGCATCTTGCGTTGATGTTCGCGGTGCAGCTCTTGGGCGTCGTACCATTTCGGCGTCGATGGCCTGTGCATCCTCATGCGCTCCTGACCGGAAGCGCCCCTCAACCCCTCTCAGCCCGCCCGCAAATGGGCGCTGACGTTATGGCGCTTGTTTGTCGGCAGGCGTCGGCAAACGTCGGTTGGTCTCGACTACTGTCGGCCGGTGCTTTAGGACCTCCCTAGGACTTATTGCGAAAAGTCCAATGATTTCAATGGGCCGCTGCGCTCCATCCGGGCTACATTCCGTCCGAGGTGACGACATGACAGATCAATCCGACCTCGACACAAGAATTCTCGAAGACGCCGCGGATGCGCTGATCTATTCGGATCGGGTGGGCACGATCGTCCGATGGAATCGCGCCTCGAGCGCGCTGTTCGGTTTCTCCGCGCAGGAGGCGCTCGGCCAGAACCTCGACCTGATCGTTCCCGAGCATTTGCGCGCCGCGCATTGGAAGGGCTTTGAGACTGCGACGTCGAGCGGCGCGCTGAAGCTCGCCGGCCGCCCTACGCTGACCCGCGCGCTGCACAAGAGCGGGCGCAAGCTCTACATCGAGATGACGTTTGCGCTTGTCAGAGACGCTGGCGGCGCCGTGCAGGGGGCGGTGGCAATGGCGCGCGATGTGACCGAAAGGGTCGAACGCGAGCGCGCGGCCAAGGCTGCGTCGCCGCCGCCAACTTCGTGATCCGGAATTGGGCTAGGAAGCGTGCAGGGCGCCCTGCACGAGCGTCAGCTTGCTCGTCACTGGGGGCAGTGACACACTCGATCAAAACAACGATCGGGAGCGAACATGGCCGCTGCAGCAGACTCCGCGCAGGAAGCCCGGTGGCAACGCTGGCGCGCCATCGCCGATCTCTACCACGCCTATTTCACCGGCCTCATCCTCACCGTGGTGACGCGACGCGGCACGGCGGATGCTGCCGAATTCGTCTTCCGCGTGTTTCGCCACCAGCAGCAGGAGCGTTTCCTTCCCGGGCTCGACAAGCTCGGGCTGCGTCATTTGCCGCCGGCGGTGGCGGCTGCGCAATATCACTATCTCTCCAACTGGATCGGCGGCGTGCATGTCGAATACATGTATGAGAGCGATGCTAAGGCCTGGATCCGCTATCCGCCGCCACGCTGGATCTGGAAGGGCCCCGCGATCTGCGGCATTCCCGGCGAGGTGTCGCGCGCGATGCTGCGCGGCTGGCACGCCAACAACGGCGCGGCGCTCGGTGATCTCAGGCTCGGCTTCGTCTGCACCAAGCAGAGCGTCGACGGCCAGGACGGGCTCGAAGGTTACTACTACGAATATGATCATCCGCTCGAGGTCGACCAGCGCCTGGTATTCGCGCGCCATCTCGAAGCACCGCTGTTCGATGCGGACAGCGCGCCGGCACTGCCGGTCGCGAGCTGGCCAAAGCCGCGGCTGGAAAAGGCCTATCGCAACTACGCGATGGAATATGTCCGCACGGCCGCGCCCGTGATGGTGCAGTTGTTCGGTCCCGAGGGTGCCGGATATCTCCTGCGCCTCACAGGCAAACTGATCGGCATGCAGAGTTTTGACGAGGTCGCGGCGGCGCTGGGGAAGAGCCGCGGCGGCGCGAAGGAGTTTGCATCCTTCCTGAACGCCCTGCTCGCGGCACAGGACGATGCGACCGATCTTGCGGAGTCCGAAGGCGGCTTCGAGATCAGTCAGCAAAGCTGGAAGCTGATGGATGATGTCGCCGATTATCATCCGGCTATCGTGAAGGTACTGGAAGGCCTGTTCGAGGGGCTTGCGGCCGGCTGCGGGCGTCATATCGGCGTCAGGCTGCAAGCGGGTGCAGGCGGCAAGCCGCCGCTGCTCTGGAGCATCGGTTAGCGAAGCACCTTCCATGCGCCGAAATGCGCTCCCGCAGGGCACGCTTGCGCCTGACGCAGGTGGAATCGGTCATCGCCGTGCTAACACTGGCCATTCATCAAGTTCGTTCATGGGTTGAATCGGTCAATTGACGGTGAACGTGATCATACTCACAGACGCTGCGATCCAATCGTCGTAGCACCTTCTTAGAGAGTCATTTGGAGAGGAAATGTCCGACGTCGGCGTCGCCGAGATTCCGGTCGATGAGGAGGAGCGTCCCAAGCCGCCGCAGTCGCGGCCGGTGCGATCTGCTGCGCCGCGGAGCGCGCTGGTCGACGGGCCGATCCTGCGCACGCTGCTCGGGCTTGCCTGGCCGAACGTGATCGGGCTCTCCGCCGGCACCTGCGTGGTGATCGCGGAGACCTCCTATATCGGCCGCCTGGGCGTCGAATCCCTCGCCGCGATGGCGCTGGTGTTTCCCTGCGTGATCCTGATGATGACGATGTCCGGCGGCGCCATGGGCGGTGCCGTGGCTTCCGCGATTGCGCGTGCGCTGGGTGCGGGCGACCGCGAGCGCGCCGGCACGCTTGCCGCGCACGCGCTCCTGATCGGCATTGCCTTCGGCCTCGTCTTCATGCTGGGCATGCTGATCTTCGGGCCGCGTCTGCTCGAGCTGCTCGGCGGCCGCGGCAATGTGCTGGCGCAGGCGGTCGCCTATACGCAGGTGTTCTTCGGCGGCGCGGTGCTGCCCTGGCTGCTCAATACTTTGGCTGGCGTGCTGCGCGGCACCGGCAACATGAAGCTGCCCTCGCTGTTGATGCTCAATTCGGCGGTGTGCCAGATCATCCTGGGCGGCACGCTGGGCCTCGGGCTCGGCCCCGTCCCGCAATTCGGCATGCGCGGCGTCGCCGCCGGCGCGCTGATCGCCTACACGATCAACATCGGCGTGATGGGCTGGTATTTGTTTTCCGGCCGCGCGCGCGTCGTGCCCAAGCTGGCCGGCCTGAAGATCCAGTGGGCGATGTTCTTCGACATCCTGAAAGTGGGCGCCATCGCCTGCTTCTCGCCGCTGCAATCAGTGCTGACGATCTCGATCTTCACCCATATGCTGGCCAAGTTCGGCACCGCGATCCTCGCCGGCTACGGCGTCGGCGCGCGGCTCGAGTTTCTGCTGATCTCGATCGCGTTCTCGTTCGGCATCGCCTCGGTGCCGATGGTCGGCATGGCGATCGGCGCCGGCAAGATCGCACGCGCACGCCGCATTGCCTGGACGGCCGGCGTGGCAGCATTCTTCGCGGTGGGCACGCCGGCGAGCCTGATTGCGATCTTCCCCGATCTCTGGGTCAATATCTTCACCGACAGCGCGACCGTGCGCGCGACGAGTCATCAATATCTCTCCACCGTCGCGCCGTTCTACGCCTTCATGGGCCTCGCCACGGCAATGTATTTTTCATCTCAGGGCGCGGCCAAGGTGCTGGGCCCGGTGCTGGCGCAGACCGCGCGGCTCGTCTTCATCGCGACGATCGGCTGGTGGCTGTCGACGCATGAAGCGACCGCGCAAAGCTACTTCTGGCTCGCCGCAAGCTCGATGGTCTTGCTTGGAACGCTGTCCTGTTCCAGCGTCGTGCTGACGCGCTGGGGACCGCGCGAGACGAAGCCCGCGATCAGGCCGGTTCTTTCGGCCGCCGCGGACTAGGGCGCTTGCCGCATTTTGTTTCCAAATGTTTCTATCCATCGCCAAGCAATATCGAGTAACTGGAGCTGCTCTCTGCCGAAGGCCCCGCGCAAGCTCTTGAGGACAACGTCGCCTCGAGTCCAGCTAAAGCACGGAAAGCCACCATGACCTCGATTTCGGCGCTCTCCTCCCGCCACCACCACACATCGCCGTTGCAGCGACTACAAGATGAGCTGCAAGCGGAAGTGAGTTCGGGCGCGATCAATTCGTCCGATCAGTCGGCGCTGTCGTCCGCCCTCAACGACATTGATACCGCCTTGCAATCGAGCAGCGCGAGCGATCAATCAAGCGGTAGCAGACCATCGACCGACGCTTTCAAGTCAAAGATCGATGATCTTATCCAGCAGGAAGTTTCGGCCGGCAAGCTGACCGACCAGCAGGGCACCGAGCTGCAAGGTATCTTCAAGGCCGCGTTCTCCCATGGGCCGGGTGGAGCAGGTGGACCGCCGCCACCCGACGGGCCTCCTCCCGCCAACGGCACGGATGGTTCGTCGAGCGGCAATTCCGTGGTGGACCTGCTTCAACAATTCCTTCAGTCGCTGACGAGCTCGCTCACGGATTCGAGCTCTTCCAGCACGACGGGATCAAGCGACACGGCGAATGCAAGCGGATCTTCTTCGGCCGACGGCACGAACAGCTCGTCAAGCGGCAATTCGGCGACGGACCTGCTTCAACAATTTCTTCAGTCGTTGAAAAGCTCGCTCGCGGATTCGACTTACAGCGCGACGCGATCAGGCGACCCGACGAATGCAAACGACCCGTCGCTTTCCGGCGTCCTCATCAACGACCGGATCTGACATCGGCGAAGCATCATCCGACCGGCTCGGTGCAATCATCCTTCGGGTCCCTGAAGGGTGGTTGTCCTGTTGCTACGGTTGCCACGCCGACGCGATCTAGTGATGCCTGTGGCGGCGATGGCCGCTACCGCCGACATTCGCAAGCCGCATCAGTTGCGGGATCATCGCCATCATGTCGCCGCCGCCTGCGCCGCCGAGCATGCCCATGATGTCGCCGCCGCCCATGCCCACGGCGCCCATTGGCGCGTAGCCGCCATAGCCGCCGCCGAGACTGCCACCGGCAAGACCGCCGCCTCCGCCCGTCATGCCGCCGAAACCGCCGCCGTTCTCCATCATGCGGCTCATCATCGGGCCCATGGTCTGCATCAGCATGGCGAAGCGTCGCTTGCCCATCTTCGCCTTCATCATCTCCAGCATCGGCGCCATCTGCGTCATCATGTCCTGACCGCCGGCGCCCCCGCCGCCACCGAGACCTGCGAACTGCGCGCGGGCCGGCGTGCTCGTGATGGAAAACAGCAGCAGCACGGCGGCTACCAGGCAGATCAACTTGTCAGCACCTCTCATTGCTCGCTCCCTGCATGCGTGGCGCCGCCGGGAGAGCGGAGCCAAACGGACGCATGGCGCCATGATTAGAGCCGGCGCGGGGAGGGCTCTGTGAAAGTCGTCACAGAGGAACCGCTAACCCGGGAACGCCCTGTGCATGGCATGCACCGCTTCCCTGGTCTGACCCTGCACGTAAGGTGCGAGCTCGTTCGGCAGCATGTCGATGGTCCAGACCAGCCGGCACGTCGCCTCGCCGTCGGCGATCACCTGAACCGAGGCGCTGTAATGCTTCAGCCGCTCGTTGTTGATCGCATAGACCAGCCGCTGCCGCGCGTCGTCGGCGTCGACCAGCACCTCGCGCGCGACCGAGCCGTTGGAGAAGGTGACGATGCGCGCATCGCCCTCGAGCGTGCACGCCGTGACGAAGCCCGGCACGAGACGCTCGTGCAGGGCACCGAAATCGCGCACTGCGTCCCACACTTTGTGTGCGGGAGCGTTGAGAGGAACGTCGTTGTGGATGGAGGCCATGGATGTGTCCTTTTGATTGGGAAAGACGAGCCATAAGGCCGTCATTGCGATGACGAGCCTTGGGCACGCGCATGCCGTACTCTCAGATGTCATCGCCCGACTTGATCGGGCGATCCGGTATTCCAGAGACGGGCGTGATTGAATCGAGAAGTCGCGGCGTACTGGATGCCCCGGTCAAGCCGGGGCATGACAGAGTGTGTGTGGTGCTGTGGTCACCACCTCACGTACACACCGCTTCCACATTGTTGCCGTCGGGGTCGATCAAAAACGCCGCGTAGTAGGTCGGGCTGTAGTCCTTGCGCGGACCCGCGCCACCATTGTCGCGTCCGCCGGACTTCAGGCCTTC
>NZ_JBBIAM010000071.1:0-49086 GCF_054185185.1 Bradyrhizobium sp. UFLA05-153 | reverse complement strand
TCTAAGGCGATGCCCTTGTTGCGGGGCATCGCCGCGTCTCGGCAGGCAACGAAAATTATGACGCAGTAGTATTAGCGTAGCGTAACCCGCCACTTGTGTCGACGCGGTGCCAGAAGAGGTGGGTTACGGCTTCGCCTAACCCACCCTACACAGCGATTACCACCCCTCGAGCACGATCTTGCCGCGTGACTTGCCGCTCTCCAGCAGCGCATGCGCGCGCTTGAGGTTGGCCGCGTTGATCGTGCCAAAGGTCTGATCGAGCGTGGTGCGAAGTACGCCCTTGTCGATGAGATCGCTGACGTCATTGAGCAGGTGATGCTGCGCGATCATGTCAGCGGTCTGGAACGAGGAGCGCGTGAACATCGATTCCCAGTGCACCGAGATCGCCTTGCCCTTGAACACGCCCATGGTGAATTCGGGGGGATCGTCGATCAGGCCGAACCTGCCCTGCGGCGCCATGAATTCCGCGATCGCCTTGTAGTGCTGGTCGGTGAAGGTGAGGCTCGCCACCAGCGCGACCGGCGGCAGCTTGAGTTTCTCGATCTGCTCCTTCATCGGTTTGCCGTGATCGATCACCGCATGCGCGCCGAGATCGAGGCACCATTTCTGCGATTCCGGCCGCGTCGCGGTCGCCAGCACCGTGAGGCCGGTGAGGCGGCGCGCAAGTTGGATCAGGATCGAACCGACGCCACCTGCGCCGCCCGTGATCAGGAGCGTGCGCGGATCGACGCTCTTGCCGGGCACGGCGCCGAGCCGATCGAACAGCAATTCCCACGCGGTGATGGAGGTGAGGGGAAGGGCCGCCGCCTGCGCGAATGAGAGCGATTTTGGCTTGCGGCCGACGATGCGCTCGTCGACCAGATGGAATTCCGCGTTCGTTCCCTGGCGCAGGATCGAACCAGCGTAGAACACCTCATCGCCCGGCTTGAACAGCGTGACATCAGGCCCGACCGCATCGACCACGCCGGCCGCGTCATAGCCCAAAATCTTGACCTCGCCCTCGGGCGGGGCGGCGCGCTTGCGCACCTTGTAATCGACCGGATTGGCCGAAATCGCCTGCACCGCGACGCGGATATCGCGCCCCTTCGGCT
Source organism: Bradyrhizobium sp. UFLA05-153 (assembly GCF_054185185.1). NCBI lineage: Bacteria > Pseudomonadati > Pseudomonadota > Alphaproteobacteria > Hyphomicrobiales > Nitrobacteraceae > Bradyrhizobium > Bradyrhizobium sp. UFLA05-153. The sequence continues at coordinate 47,995 of NZ_JBBIAM010000071.1, read as the reverse complement.
CCGGCTTTGCGGTTTCGAAATCGATCAGAGACTCCTGATCCTCGATCGGAAGCGATTTTTTGTAGCCGACGGCCTTCATGTCTCCGGTCTCCATCAGATGGTGAGATCGCCTGCCGGGTTAAGTGTCCGGGATGTTCCGATTTTGCAAGTACTGTAAAAACGGGGATATAGTCCCTGTTTGGATACTATTGGGGAAAACACGCATGAAACGACGCAATTTCGCCCGGCGCCCCGGCTGCTCGGTCGAGGCGACGCTGGACCTGATCGACGGCAAATGGAAGGGCGTGATCCTCTATCACCTCCAGGGCGGCACGCAGCGCTTCGGCGAATTGCGCCGCCTGATGCCCGGCATCACCCAGCGCATGCTGACGAAACAGCTTCGCGCGCTGGAGGAAGACAAGCTCGTCATCCGCAAGGTCTACGCGGAAGTGCCGCCGCGGGTGGAATATTGTCTCTCCGAGCTCGGCGAGAGCCTGCGGCCGGTGATCGATATCCTGAAAGCCTGGGGTGAAAGCCACCAGGCGCGGCTGTCCTGCGCGCCGCCGCCGGTGGTCGTGAAGAAGCCGAAACGCGCGGCTTAGCGTTTCCGGGAGCGGCAGTGCCGCTCCTGGAATGTATTGCGTCAGAACGCGACCTGCGTGCGCATGGCGATCGCGTCGAACTTCGAGCCGACATCCGCCGTGGACACAGGTGAGGCCTGCTTGGGCACGTTGCCATGCAGGTAGTCTAACATGAAGCGGACGTTGCCATTGACGTACCAGTTGAGCGCAAGCGTGTAGACGGTCTGCCGTCCGCCGGCGATGCCGGTCGCCGTGCCCAACTGGTCGTTGAGGTCGATCGTCGAGTAACGGCCGGCGATCTCCCACGCACCCCAGCCGCCGCCGTCGAGCGAGAACGGATGCGCCGGCTTGATGCCGCCGTAGGAGGCGCTGGCCGGATTGTAGTTGTGGGTCTCGCCGGTCAACACGTAGCCGGCCTGGGCATAGCCGCCCTGGAATTTCACGCTGGGTGCACCGAAGGGCGGCAGGCCTGTATTGGCGCTGCGATCGACATTGAACCAGAAGTACTCGCCCTGGAGGATCAGTGGTCCATAGGTCGCCGCTGCTTCGACGCTGTAGACCTGTGCGCCGGAAGCGTTGGCGATCGCGCCGGTCGTCGCCAGCACCGTCGGATCGATGCGCAGCTCCGGACGATCGCTGAGCGTGAGCGTCTGCGCGCTCGTCACCAGATTGCGCGGCGGCTGGATCAGCCATTCGGCGTCGGCACCGAGATGCAGCGAGTAATCCCTTCCGCTGACGACCTGACCAGCGACACGCGCGACCGCGCCATATTGTTCGGTCGTGCCGTTCGGCGAGACGCTGGACGCCGAATGGATGGCGCCCGTTGCCGGACCGGTGACGTAAGCTCCCGCCCAGAGCACGTCGTTCCACCAACGTGCGCCGATGGCAGAGCGGAAGTCGCCGGCAGCAATATTGGTCGCGATCACACCGGCCGAGGCGCGCTCCATGAACAAGATGTCATTGGAACTGGTGGCCTCATCGAGCGTGTAGGGCAGATCCATGATGCCCGCCTCGATCGCCATCTTGCCGCCGAACGGCTTCAATCCCGTGTAGCTCAGATAGGCGTTCTCGACGCCGGAGACGGCGCCCCCCGGAAGTGATCCAGCAGCCGCGCCGCCGAAGCCGTCGGAGGTGCCGCCGAAGTCGTAGACGAGCGCATAATTCCAATCACCGAAGAACTTGCCGACGACGCCGATGCGCGCGCGGCGGAGATTTTCGCCGCTATCGAGCACCTGCGGCACCGTCGCCGCCGTGTTCGGGCGGTAGTTGTATCCGCCGACATCCCAGTGCACGCGGCTCGTGATCGCAACGCAGTTCTGTTCGTCCGCAGTGCATATCGTCGGCCGGTTGTTCGGCATGGTGACGACGACACCGGACGGAGCCACCGGGCCCTTGACCGGAATGGCGGCATTGGCATTGGCGACAACGGCCTTCGCCTCCGACCTCGCTTCGGCCTTGGCCTCGGCCTTCGCTTCGGCCTTGGCTCTCGCCGTGGCCGCCGTGTTCGCCGCGGTCTGACTTTGCAGCTTGTCGAGCTTCTGCTCGAGCAGCTTCAATTGCTGCTTCAGAAGCGCGATCTCCTGTTCGCTGCTGTTTGCCGATTGCGCATGGCTTTGCGAGACCGCGAGCGCGCCGGCGAGGCCGAGCGCGACGCTTGCAAATCTTCTTCTGCTCACGTCATCCACTCCCTTATTGATCAACGTCCCCACCATCACGGAGAGTCGTACGAGCGCTTGATGACTACTCCGCGACGAAACGTGCCACGGTTGCCGGTTCCCACTGATGCAGATTCGCATCAACCGAATCGTGCCTCCATCCACTTTGGGGGATGATGGGCGTCATGCCAATCCCGCGGCAGCCGCAAAATGGCCGCCCTTCGCGCGGGGCTTGCATGCCCGGGCGGGAGAGAAAAGGGGGCGAATATTGGCGGCTCGCGCCCTTCTATTGACGGTCGAACATGCCTATATTCCGGCGTCTTTTCCGAGAGGTAGGAATGTTTCGATTGATCCGTGCCACTGTTATTGCCGCAAGCTGCATGACCCTTCTGGGCAGTCTCAATCCCGCCGTCGCGCAGGATCGTCGCGTCCCCTCGTCTCCGGCGGAACTCAAGCTGTCCTATGCGCCGATCGTGCAGCGGGTGCAGCCGGCGGTGGTTAACGTCTATGCCGCCAAGATGGTGCAGAACCGCAACCCGCTGCTGGATGACCCGATTTTCCGCCGCTTTTTCGGCGTGCCGGGCCAGCAGCCCGAGCAGATGCAGCGCTCGCTCGGCTCCGGCGTCATCGTCGATCCCTCGGGCCTCGTCGTCACCAACGTCCACGTCATCGAGGGCGCCGACCAGGTGAAGGTGTCGCTCTCGGACAAGCGGGAGTTCGAGGCCGAGATCCTGCTGAAGGATTCCCGCACCGATCTGGCGGTGCTGCGGCTGAAGGATACCAAGGAGAAATTTCCCACGCTCGACTTCACCAATTCGGATGAATTGATGGTCGGCGACGTCGTGCTCGCCATCGGCAACCCCTTCGGCGTCGGCCAGACCGTGACCCACGGCATCATCTCGGCGCTCGCGCGCACGCAGGTCGGCATCACCGACTACCAGTTCTTCATCCAGACCGATGCCGCGATCAATCCCGGCAATTCCGGCGGCGCGCTGGTCGACGTGAGCGGCAAGCTCGCCGGCATCAACACCGCGATCTATTCGCGCTCCGGCGGCTCGCAGGGCATCGGCTTTGCGATCCCCGCCAACATGGTTCGCGTCGTCGTTGCTACCGCCAAGGGCGGCGGCAAGGCGGTGAAGCGGCCGTGGCTCGGCGCACGACTCCAGACGGTGACGCCCGACATCGCGGAGAGCCTGGGCCTGCGCTCGCCGACCGGCGCGCTGGTCGCAAGCGTCGTGCCGAACGGGCCTGCGGCGAAGGCCGGCCTGAAATCCTCCGACCTGATCGTCGCGATCGACGGGCAGGCGATCGACGATCTCAATGCGTTCGACTACCGCCTCGCCACCCGTCCGCTCGGCGGTACTGCGCAGCTCGACGTGCAGCGCGCCGGCAAGCCGGTCAAGCTCACCGTGCAGCTTGAGACCGCTCCTGACACCGGCCGAAATGAGCTCGTGATCACCGCGCGCTCGCCGTTCCAGGGCGCGAAGATCTCGTCCATCACGCCGGCGGTCGCCGACGAATTGCATCTTGATGGCGACACCGAAGGCGTCGTGATCACCGACATCGGCGACAGCACCACGGCCGCCGGCGTCGGCTTCCAGAAGGGCGACATCATCCTCTCGGTCAACAACCAGAAGATCGGCCAGACCAGCGATCTGGAGAAGCTGGCGGGCGCGTCCGCGCGGCTCTGGCGCATCACGCTGGTGCGCGGCGGCCAGCAGATCAACGTCACGCTCGGCGGATGAGCGCGAAGCGACCACAGGAGACGCCAACGCTCTTTGCCGCGGCGGGGCTCGATCAAGATGCCCCGCATCCGCTGCCGGACCGCCTGCGCCCGCGCGCGCTGTCGGAGGTGGTCGGCCAGGACCACATTCTCGGCCCTGACGGCGCGCTGACGCGCATGCTGGAGACGCGCACGCTCGGCTCGCTGGTGTTCTGGGGACCGCCCGGCACCGGCAAGACCACCGTGGCGCGGCTGCTCGCGGACGCGACCGACCTGCATTTCGAGCAGATCTCCGCGGTGTTCTCCGGCGTCGCTGACCTGAAGAAGGCCTTTGACGCCGCGCGCGCCCGCCGCGAGATGGGCAGGGGCACGCTGCTGTTCGTCGACGAGGTGCATCGCTTCAACCGCGCGCAGCAGGATTCCTTCCTGCCGGTGATGGAAGACGGCACGGTGGTGATGGTCGGCGCCACCACCGAAAATCCGTCCTTCGAGCTCAACGCGGCGTTGCTCTCGCGCGCCCGCGTGCTGGTGTTTCATTCACTCGACGCGGCCGCGATCGAAAAGCTGTTCACGCATGCCGAGGCGGTCGAGGGCAAGAAGCTGCCGCTGGATGCGGAGGCGCGTGCCGCGCTGGCGCGCATGGCTGATGGCGATGGCCGCGCCGCACTGACGCTGGTCGAGGAAGTCTGGCGCTCGGCGCGCGCCGGCGAGATCTTCACCGCCGCGCAGTTGCAGGACATTTTGCAGCGCCGCGCGCCGATCTACGACAAGTCCGCCGATGGCCACTACAATTTGATCTCGGCCTTGCACAAATCCGTGCGCGGCTCCGATCCGGACGCAGCGCTCTATTATCTCGCGCGCATGCTGGACGCCGGCGAGGACCCGCTGTTCCTGGCGCGGCGCGTGGTGCGCATGGCGGTCGAGGACATCGGGCTTGCCGATCCGCAGGCGCTCGTCATTGCGAATGCCGCGAAGGACGCCTTCGATTTTCTCGGCCATCCCGAAGGCGAACTCGCGATCGCGCAGGCGGTGGTCTATCTCGCCACCGCGCCGAAATCGAACGCGGTCTACACCGCCTTCGGCGCCGCGATGCAGACCGCAAGGCAGGCCGGCTCGCTGCTGCCGCCGAAGCACATTCTCAACGCCCCGACCGGCCTGATGAAGTCGGAAGGCTACGGCGCGACTTACGAGTACGACCACGACGCGCCCGACGCCTTCTCCGGCCAGGACTACTTTCCGGAAGCCCTGGGACGCCAGACCTTCTACGACCCGCCCGAGCGCGGCTTTGAGCGCGAGATCAGGAAGCGGCTCGAGTACTGGGCGAAGCTGCGGAAGGAGCGGGGCTCGCGTTGATAACGGCCATTTCGTCGTGACGAGAAGCCGCTTTTAGGCTACGCAGGCAAGCATGAGCCGCCGCATCAAGAGAACCAACCCGAAGCCCCGTTCGCGCGACGAGCGCAAGGAGGCGCGTCCGTTCAAGGCGCGCAGCGCGCACAAGGCGGGACCACGGCCCGGCGGCAAGCCGGGCTCAAAGCCGCGGTTCGCGTCCGAGCGCGCGGAGCGGCGCGCGCCTGAACCGGCGCCGGCAAAACCCGTCGAGACGCTGCTGCCGACCAAGGTGCAGACCGTCACCGTGACGGCCGACGAGAACAACATGCGCGTCGACCGCTTTCTGGAAGCGCGTTTCCCGGGGCTGTCGTTCTCTCACATCCAGCGCGTCGTGCGCAAAGGCGAGCTGCGCGTCGACGGCAAGCGCGTCGATAGCAAGGACCGGCTGGAGGAGGGGCAAAGCGTCCGCATTCCGCCGTTGAAGCTGGACACGCCGAAAGCTCCCGGCGCGCTCTCCGAAGCCGCGCAAAAAACGCTTGCCGCGCTCAAGGAGATGACGCTCTTTGAGGACGACGACGTCCTCGTGCTCAACAAGCCGGCCGGGCTCGCGGTGCAGGGCGGCTCCGGCACCACGCGGCACATCGACCAGATGCTGGAGGTGATGCGCGACGCCAAGGGGCAGAAGCCGCGCCTGGTGCATCGCATCGACAAGGACACGTCGGGCTGCCTGTTGATCGCGAAGACACGCTTTGCCGCGACCCATCTCACCGGCGCCTTCCGCTCGCGTTCGGCGCGCAAGATCTATTGGGCGCTGGTGCCGGGTCTGCCGAAGCCGAAGCAGGGCCGCATCTCGACCTTCCTTGCGAAAGAGGAGAGCGAGGACGACACCATCATGCGCATCGCCCAACATGGTGACGAGGGCGCGAGCCACGCGGTGACTTACTATGCGGTGGTCGAGACCGCCGGCAACAAGCTGACCTGGGTGTCGTTGAAGCCGGTGACGGGGCGCACTCACCAGCTTCGCGCCCACATGGCCCATATCGGCCATCCCATCATCGGCGATCCCAAATATTTCAACATCGAGAACTGGGAATTGCCGGGCGGCCTGCAAAACCGGCTGCATCTGCTCGCGCGCCGGATCGTCATTCCGCACCCGCGGGGCGGGGTGATCGACGCGAGCGCCCCGCTGCCGCCGCACATGCAGCAGTCGTGGAACCTGCTTGGCCTCGACGCAACAAGATTTGATCCGATCGAGAACGCGCCGGAAGAGTAATCCGGTTGCGGGACTACGGGAGGAGCACGACGTGTCCTCCATGAAGGCCACGCTATCCGTCCTGGTGGTTCTAGCCGCGCTCTCGGCGGGGCCGGGCAGCTTCGCGCAGACGCTGATGCCGGGCGCCACGCCGCGGTTGCTGCCGCCGCCGCCCCCTCCGCCACCACCGCCGAAGATCGAGATACCGAAAGTCCCGCAGATCAATGCGCGGCCGAGCTACGATTACAGGCAGCCGCCGCGGCCCTCGTTCGGCGACCGCATCAGCAAATGCCTCGATGATGCCGCCGGTGCAGGCCTAACCCCCGCCGATCGTGGCACATATTCGCGCATGTGCGCGAACCAATAGATAGTTGCTTCCTCAATGTCGTTCTGGCGAAGGCCAGGACCCATTACCCCAGGACTTAGTAAGGTGGTCGGTACTGGCCGCGAAGTCCTCTCGATGGATCACGCGGTATGGGTCCTGGCTTTCGCCAGGACGACACCGACTACGAGGCAGACTGCGTCACTCGCGATGCCATCAGTTCCGAAACTGCTCCAGAAACATCCGCAGGCTGTCATGCGGGCTCTCGACGTCGGTGATCAGCCAGCCTTCCGGCCCGTTGATCAGGATGAAGTTCAGCGTCACCCGGCGGCCGTTATTGTTGAACAGCGCTGTGACATAGGTCTTGTCATATTGCTTGCTAAGCACCGAGATCGCGACCGGGCCGAGCGTCCAGGTCGGGCTCTGCACCAGGAAATCGTACGGCTCGCTCCGCGGGTTGCTCCAGGCCTTGCGCAGGCTGGGGTCGAAGAACTGGCGCGCTGTCGGGGCATCCCGCGGCAGGCCCTTCGAGAGCTCCGGCGCACCCCGGCCGTAATGGGCATAGACGTTGCGCACCAGCGATTCCGGCGAGCGGAAACCAGCCTCGGCGATGGCCGGCCAGAACCCGGCGAACAGGGCCAGAATGCCCGTGATTTCCTTCATGCCTGCCGCTCGCTTTATCGGCCGCCGGACTTATTTTAGAAGCCTAGCATCCAGGGAACTTGGGCGAAAACCGAATGCGTGAATTGTTTGACGAGGTTGCGGGCCAGTCTCCGGTCGATCCGCAGGAAGCCGTGCGGGCTGCCTCCCGTGCACCCTTGCGCAAGCGCTTCTATGTCGTGGCGGGCGTCGCGGAAGCCGAGGGCGGCTTTGCCATCACGCTCGACGGCAGGCCGATCAAGACGCCGTCCGGCCGCCAGGTCGTCATCCCCGCAAAGCTGCTTGCCGACGCGGTTGCCGCGGAATGGGCGGGCCAGGCGGAGACGATCGACCCCATGACCATGCCGCTGACGCGGCTCGCCAACAGCGTGGTCGAGGGCGTGGTCGACCGCGTCGATCTCGTCACCGACGACCTCGCAAGATACTTCCAGTCCGATCTGTTGTTCTATCGCGCCGGCCATCCCGAGGGCCTGGTGGCGCGCGAGGCCGCGCATTGGGACCCCGTGCTGTTCTGGGCGGCTGAGACGCTTGGCGCGCATTTCATCCTGTCCGAGGGCATCATGCATGTGAGCCAGCCGGAGCAGGCGATCGCAGCCGCGCGGGCGGCCCTGCCCGGGGATCCCTGGTCGGTCGCGGCGCTGCACGTGATCACCACGCTGACGGGCTCGGCGCTGCTGGCCCTTGCCCTGGCGCACCGGGCGCGCGACGCCGACCAGGTCTGGGCCGCCGCCCATGTCGACGAGGACTGGAACGCCGACCATTGGGGGGTGGACGAGGAGGCGGCCGACCGCCGGGCCGCCCGGCTGAAGGATTTTGCTGCGGCGGTGACGGTCCTAGAGGCCGTGAACGGGCTCCCGACGCAAGGTCCTTAACGAGAGGTTTACGACGGACGGCTAGGGTCGCTCGCGTTCCGCGGGCCCTGAAAACATGCCGACGCCGATAAGCTCGATCGTATCAGTCAGTGCCGCCACCTCCGTGGCCGATGCGGCAACGCCCGAGCTCGTGCTCCAGGCGGGCTCCGTCGTCGATGCCAAGGTCGTCAGCGTGACGGCCGACAATCTCGTGCGCATCGCGATCGCCAACCTCTCGATCGACGTGATGTCGGAGGTGGCGCTGTCGCCGGGCCAGAACCTGCAGCTCGCGGTGTCGCAGAACGACGGCACCGTGCGGCTTGCCATCGTCAACGGGGCAGGCGGGGTGGTGACCGATCAGGTCACGCTGACGCCAGGTGCGGTCACGCTCACCGACGCGCCCACGCTCGCGCCGTCCGCGACCGCTGCGCGCAATCTCCTTACGCCGCTCGAGCAGATCGCCGTCTCGGTGGCCTCCACTGAGGCCGTGACCAGGCAGGGCAGCCAGGCGCCGCTATTTGCCAATCTCGCCTCGGTCGTCACCGGCAGCGACCTGCCGGCCGGGCTGAAGCAGGCCGTGCTGGGCGTGCTGGCGCAGCAGACACCGCTCAGTCCGCAGCTCGACGGTGGCGACATCGAGTCCGCGTTCCAGAAATCCGGGCTCTTCCTCGAGGCCTCGTTGGCATCAGGGCTGACGCCAGCAAGCGGCAGCGTTCCTGATCTGAAGGCGGCGCTGCTGGTGCTGCGCCAGACGCTGGCGGCAACGTCGGGCACGCTTGAAACCTCGGTGCCGCAGGCGGCGGCACCGGCAACCGCGCTTCCCGCCGCGTCTGCGGCCGTCGCGCGGGCCGTGACGTCGCTCGAGCACATCGCGGGCGAGATTTCGCAGGCGCCCTCGCTGTCACCCGAAGCCGGTTCGGGCCAGCCGCCGCAAGCGCCGCGCGGCGCCAATATCGCAGCCGCCGCGCTCGCCGAGGCCCTGACCGAAGGCGCGCTGCCGCGCGCAGTGTCACCCAGTGTCGCGTTGAGCCTGCTCCAGGAAGTCGTGCAGGAGTTGCCGCATGCGATGGGCACCGCATTCGCGACGCCCAAAGCCGCTTTGCCGGACGCTCACAGCCTCGACGTCACGCCGCGTGCGGTGACCGCGCCGCCGCCATTCCGCGGTGCGCTGCCGTCGCCACAGGCGATCGCAACGGCCGCGCTCGTATCGGATGCTCCGCTGAGTCAGACCGTGCACCGGCTGCTCGACGATACCGATGCCGCGATCGCCCGGCAGACCCTGTTGCAGGTCGCATCGCTTCCGGATCGCGTCGATGCCAGCGGCCACCGTGTCGATCCCTCGGTGCCGCAGTGGAGTTTCGAAATTCCCTTCGCGACCCCGCAGGGCACCGCAATGGCGCAGTTCGAGATCTCGCGCGACGGCGGCGGCAGCGAGTCCGATCCCGCCAAGAAAGCCTGGCGCGCGCGCTTCTCGCTCAACGTCGAGCCGGCCGGCCCGGTGCATGCGCTGATCACGCTCAATGGCGACAAGACTTTTGTGCGGATGTGGGCGGAGCGCCCCGCCACCGCGCAGCAATTGCGCGACGGCGCCGGCGAGCTCAGCCAGGCGCTGGCCAAGGCCGATCTCAAGCCCGGCGACATCGTGATCCGCGACGGCACGCCGCCGCAGCCTCAACCGGCCCGCGCCGGGCACTTTCTGGATCGCGCGACATGAGCGAGGAGAGCAAGCTCGCCATCGCCCTGCATTACGAGAAGGGCAGCGGTGCGCCGCGGGTCGTCGCCAAGGGCAAGGGCACGATCGGCGCCAAGATCGTGGAACTGGCAAAGGCCCACGACATCCCGATCGAGGAGAACGAGGTGCTGGCGGGCGCGTTGTCCAAGGTCGAGCTCGGCGACGAGATTCCGCCGGATCTCTACAAGGCCGTCGCCGAGGTGCTGGTGTTCGTGCTGCGGCTGTCAGGCCGGGTGCGCTGAAACGCTGTCATCGTTTCACCACGAAATCGGCTGCACTGTCGCACCAGTTCATTGAACGGATACCGCCTTGCTGACCCGTCGCTCCACCCTCGGCCTTCTCGCAGCTAGCGCCATCTTGCCGTCGCGGGCGCTCGCCAATGTCGCGCCGCCGCTCAGCGAAGTCCGCGACAGTCTTGCGAAGCGTTTTGCGGATGCCGGCACGGCCGGGACCTTCGTCGGCTACAAGACCGACGACTACATGATCATCCTGAGCGACAAGGAGCGCTCCGCCGAGCCGCGGTTGCCGGCCTCGACCTTCAAGATCCCGAACTCGCTGATCGCACTCGAAACCGGCGTAGTGCAAGACGTGGACAAGGACGTCTTTGCCTGGGACGGCGTGAAGCGCGACATCGAGGCCTGGAACAAGGATCACACCCTGCGCAGCGCCATCGCGGTCAGCGCGGTGCCGGTCTATCAGGAGATCGCGCGTCGCATCGGCCAGGAGCGGATGCAGCAATATGTCGACCTCTTCGAATACGGCAATCGCGACATCGGCGGCGGCATCGATCAGTTCTGGCTGACCGGAAACCTGCGCATCGATCCCATGGACCAGATCGACTTCGTCGATCGGTTGCGTCGCCGCGCACTACCGATCTCGAAACGTAGCCAGGATCTCGTCTGCGATATCCTGCCGGTGACGAAAGTCGGCGCCTCCATCATCCGTGCCAAATCCGGCCTCACGGGCAAGGAGCAGGGCTCGCTCGGCTGGATGGTCGGCTGGGCCGAGAAGGACGACGCGCGCACCGTGTTCGCGCTCAACATGGATTGCCGCGAGCCGCGCCACATCGCCGACCGCATGACGCTCACGCAAGCCTGCCTTGCCGATATCGGCGCAATCTAACGTCGCGCCGCTGGCGTACCTCGCGCCGCTCGACTAGCATCCTCTCGGCCACACAAGAAAAACAGGCCGGGAGGACAGCATGAATTCAACGCAGCTCTGGTTGTCATCGCTGACGCTCGCCGCGGCCGGCGGCTGGTTCGCCGCCACGATGTTCGCAGGCCCCGCCACCAGCAGGGAGCCGCGCTTCCCGCAGCTCACCATGGATCAGCTCGACGAGAAGCAGAGGCCGCTCGGTGAGCAGATCATGAAGGTCTCGAGCGTCGGCATCGGCGGTCCCTACAATCCGATGATCCGCAGCCCCGTGCTTGGCCAGCGCCTGTTCGACCTGTTCTACTATTTGCGCTGGGAGACCTCGGTCCCGGCCAGGCTGAACGAGTTCGCCATCCTCGTCATCGCGCGGCAGTGGCGCTCGCAGGTGGAATGGTTCGCGCATGCGCCGATCGCGGCCAAGGCGGGGCTTTCGCCCGCGCTGATCGCCGAGCTCAAGACCAACAAGCGCCCGGCGACGATGAGCGAGGAGGAGGCGGTGGTCTACGATTTCGTCACAGAGCTCACCACGACGAAGAAGGTCGCGGACGAGACTTACGTGCGGGCCAAGAAGGTCTTCAACGATCAGCAGATCGTCGATCTCACAGCGGTCGCCGGCAACTACGTGATGGTCGCGATGCTGCTTGCCATGGCCGAGGAGACGGTGCCGCCGGGCAAGGAAGAGCCGTTCAAGCCCGGCGAGCCGTAGAGCGGAGACGGGGCATGTTGCATCGCCGCTCGCTTCTGCTCGGAGGCTCCACACTTCTCCTTGGCGGTGCGCGGCTGCATGCGCAGTCGTCGCCTGAGCAGGAGCTCGCGGCCTTGCTCAAGGACCATATCGAGGCCGGCCACGAGACCATGGGACTCGTCGCCGGCCGCATCGACGGCGGCCGCCGCATCGCTGCGGCCTATGGGCGCTCCGGTGCCGCCAACGATCGCCCGCTTGATGCCGACACCGTCTTCGAGATCGGCTCGATCACGAAGGTCTTCACCGCCTTGCTGCTGGCCGAGATGGTGGGGCGGGGCGAGGTGGCGCTGGATGATCCCGCAGCAAAGTTTCTGCCCGAGCGGGTCAGGATGCCGGAGTACCAGGGCGTGCCGATCACGCTTCTCGATCTTGCGACCTACACCTCCGGCCTGCCGCGCATGCCCGACAATTTTGCGCCGAAGGACCCCACCAACCCCTACGCCGACTACACCGCCGATCGGCTCTACGACTTCCTGTCGAGCCACAAGCTCGCCTACACGCCGGGCAAGCACTACGAATACGCCAATCTCGGCTTCGGCCTGCTCGGGCACGTTCTGGCACTGCGCGCCGGCAAGAGCTACGAGGAGCTTGTCACTTCGCGCATCTGCGCGCCGCTCGGCATGGACGACACGCGGATCACGCTTTCCGCCGCAATGCGCGAGCGCCTGGCGCAGGGCCACAATTCGGCCTTGGCACCCGTGGCGAATTGGGACCTGGATGTGCTCGCAGGCGCCGGCGCGCTGCGCTCGACCTTGAACGACCTTTTCAAGTTCGTCGAGGCTTATCAGGGTGCGCGTGAGACGCCGCTCTCGGCCGCCATGAAGATGACGCTGTCGGTGCGGCGTCCAAGAGAAACTCAGCGCGACGTCGCCATGGGCTGGTTCACCAGCCTGCGCTTCGACGACGAGGTGATCTGGAAGGATGGCGGCACCGGCGGTTACGCGACCTTCATCGGCTATTCGACCAGGACCGGGAAGGCATCCATCCTGCTCTCCAATGCGAGCGACTATGCCGCCAATACCTCGTTCGCGCTGAACATGATCAACACGGCCTATCCGCCGCCGAAGATCAGGCGCGAGGTGTCCGTCGATCCCGCGTTGCTCGCGGCCTATGTGGGCCGCTACCAGATCGTGCCGACCTTCGTGCTGACGGTGCGTGCCGACGGCGCTCATCTCTATGTACAGGCGACCGGGCAGGCCGAATACGAGGTGTTCGCCGAGAGCGAGACGGATTTCTTCTACCGGGTCGTCGATGCCCAGCTCACTTTCGCAAGGCCCGAGGACGGCGCCGCGCCGATGCTGACGCTGCACCAGAACGGCAAGGATATGCGCGGGCGGCGCGTGCCCTAGATATCAGCCGTCTTCTTCGCCGCCAGCGCCTGGTCGATCGCGCAGCCGCCGATCTCGCTGATCGCACGCGAGATCACGTCACCGTTCTTGGCAAAGCCGTCGGACAGGATGTCGAACTGCGAGCGGGCAAGCCGAAGCATCGCGATCGGGACAGTGACCGCGGTCTCGTTGAAGGCGTCGACGGACTTGCGGAGCGCGTCGAGCTCGGCGGTCACATCGGCGACATGGGCTTCGGCGTTCTGCATCAGCTTCAGCATCCGCGCGCGCTCCGCCTCGAATTGCGCGCGCTCACTCGTGCTGGTCGCAGTGATCTCCGCAAGCTGCGCGCGCAACGCCTCGACCTCCCGCAACAGGCCGTCGGAGGTGACCTCGGCGACCTCGCGCAGCTCGGCATTGCGCGTGCTCGCGTCGAGCTGGCGGCGATAGAGCTGTTCGGCCGACATTGCCCGCTGCGACAGCTCTTCGATCGTGGCCGCGGCGCGCATCAGCATCTCGCCGTTGCGGCCCGAGACCATGCTGGCCATCCGCCGCAGGAAATCGACGGTTTCGTCACCGGTTTGGGGCGGCAGGGATACGACCGTGGCGGACATCCGTGATGCCTGGGAGCGGGGTCAAAAAAACAGCCGAAGAAAACATCGAGCCTACTGACCGCCGCCGTACCGACTGAAAGCTCACGCGAACCCATCGGCGCTGATCGTCGTCAGAAACAAGCCTGAATCGGCTGAATCGGTCAATCCGCCCCGAGGCTCAAATCGCGGGGAAACGCGCAGCCCGGGCCGGCCATTCACCCTTTCCCCATCCGTCCGATCCGCCCCAGATGGGTGAAGCCGAAGCCTGCCTGATATTTCAGTCCGTAGCCCAGCGCCCGGTCGATGCCGATATGGGCGAGCCAGATCATCGCGATGGAGAGCAGGAGCGGCCATTCCAGCGCAAAACCCGCCGTCAGCAGCGCCACCGGGATCATGTAGCTGTGCGCGGCATTGTAGACGATTGCGCCCGACCGGCTGTCGGCGAGGTATGCCAGGAAGCTCAGATCCGGCGCCAGGATGAGCAGGGCGAACACCAGCCACGACCCGCCCCAGACCGCATAGAGCAGCACCATGCCAGCAAACAGCGTCAGCCCCTCCAGCCGGAGCAGGACCTTGACGCCGCCGGTCACCTCGCCGGTTGCTGTGACTGCATCGTCCATCTGAATCTCCTGGGGTAGGCCCCTGTAATTCCTTGGGCTTTTTAGACCGTCCGGGCGCGGCGGGCATGCGCAAAGCGGCTTTCCGGCGCGCAAAATGCCGTGTTAGAACCCGCAGCCAATCGCACCTTAGGAACTGGCGGGAGCAAATGAAACATATCCTGGACGCCCTTGAAGAACGTCGCGCCGGCGCCAAGCTCGGCGGCGGGGAGAAGCGCATCGAGGCGCAGCACGCCCGCGGCAAGCTGACGGCGCGTGAGCGCATCGAGCTGCTGCTCGACAAGGGATCGTTCGAGGAATTCGACATGTTCGTCGAACACCGCTCCATCGAGTTCGGCATGGAGAAGAGCAAGGTGCCGGGCGATGGCGTCGTCACCGGCTGGGGCACCGTCAATGGCCGGAAGACCTTCGTGTTTGCCAAGGACTTCACCGTGTTCGGCGGCTCGCTGTCGGAGACGCACGCGCTGAAGATCACGAAGCTCCAGGACATGGCGATGAAGGCGAGGGCGCCGATCATCGGTCTCTATGACGCCGGCGGGGCGCGCATCCAGGAGGGCGTCGCGGCGCTTGCGGGCTATTCCTACGTCTTCCGCCGCAACGTCATCGCCTCCGGCGTGATCCCGCAGATCTCCGTCATCATGGGCCCCTGCGCGGGCGGCGATGTCTATTCGCCGGCGATGACCGACTTCATCTTCATGGTGAAGAACACCAGCTACATGTTCGTCACCGGCCCCGATGTCGTGAAGACCGTGACCAACGAGGTGGTCACCGCCGAAGAGCTCGGCGGCGCCTCCGTGCACACCACGCGCTCCTCGATCTCCGACGGCGCCTTCGAGAACGACGTCGAGGCGATCCTCCAGATGCGCCGCCTGATCGACTTCCTGCCCTCGAACAACAGCGACGGCGTGCCAGAATGGCCGAGCTTCGATTCGATCGAGCGGATCGACATGTCGCTGGACACGCTGATCCCCGACAATCCGAACAAGCCCTATGACATGAAGGAGCTGGTGCTGAAGGTCGTGGACGAGGGCGACTTCTTCGAGATCTCGGAGGCCTTTGCCAAGAACATCATCACCGGCTTCGGTCGCATCGCGGGCCGCACCGTCGGCTTCGTCGCCAACCAGCCGATGGTGCTGGCCGGCGTGCTCGACAGCGATGCCTCGCGGAAAGCGGCGCGCTTCGTCCGTTTCTGCGATGCCTTCAACATCCCGATCGTCACCTTCGTCGACGTGCCGGGCTTCCTGCCGGGCACGAGCCAGGAATATGGCGGCCTGATCAAGCACGGCGCCAAGCTGCTGTTCGCCTATTCGCAGTGCACCGTGCCGCTGGTGACGATCATCACCCGCAAGGCCTATGGCGGCGCCTTCGACGTCATGGCGTCCAAGGAGATCGGCGCTGATATGAACTACGCCTGGCCGACCGCCCAGATCGCCGTCATGGGCGCCAAGGGTGCAGTCGAGATCATCTTCCGCAGCGACATCGGTGACCCCGACAAGATCGCCGCCCGCACCAAGGAATACGAGGACCGCTTCCTCTCACCGTTCATTGCGGCGGAGCGCGGCTACATCGACGACGTGATCATGCCGCACTCGACCCGTCGCCGGATCGCGCGGGCGCTGGCGATGCTGAAGGACAAGAAGGTCGAAATCCCCGCGAAGAAGCACGACAATTTGCCGTTGTGAGTAATGTTGGAACGGAGCATCGCGGACTAGCCGAGGGCGTAATCCGACATCCTGTCGTGGGTCACCACTGAGTAAGGGCATCCGATGGCGATCTGGCGACTACTTGGTCGATTGTCCCAAGGGAAAACTCGGGAGGATCTCCAAACGCAATCGATCGACGGCTGGAATCCATGGCGCCTTGTATGGTCGCCAACGAACGAGCATGCAATCGTTGTACCCGACCCGCGAAGCTCCTCGCGCTTCTGTCATGTGGATATCGCCGAGTCAGGTCCTTCGGGATCGACGGTAAGATTCGCAGCGCTCTTGCTGGATGACCATTGGTGGTTCTACGTCCCTGCAACGCAGGGCGAAGAAGGCGCTTTTGAAGCTGGTCAACCGAGATACGAAGGGTTCTGGCGTGCGCACATCGACGAGAAGAGCGAACTGCCATGGCCGGCCCAAGTCGAACACTGGCCTGCACGTGCAGCCTTTTTGACATCCCTGTCGGCTGTGGAAGCGATCGCTGAGAGAATAGCCTATCGCGGATACTCAAGATGCCGAGTTTGCGGCTGCCTGAATGGTCACGAATCGCTCCGGTTGGGTCAATGGGAATGGCCAGCTGGATTTAGGCACTACGTTGAAGCACACCACATCCGACCGTCGGGAGAGTTCGTGACTTTCATCATGGGAGCAAGGATTGACAGCGTACAGCGCAGGGTCAACGAAACCTAACTTGCCATCTGTCGTAACGATGCGCCGAGTTGCAGTCGCGCTCGCCCACGCCAGATTTCTCCCGTTTGTGACCGAACATCCTCGATCGTCAATCCGATGACCGAAGACGATCCAACCGACGAGATTTCGGACGTCGAAGCGCGGATCGAGGCGCTTGCGGAGGTCGCCGAACGATGCCGGAAGTTCATTTTGGCTTCGAAGATAGCGATCGCGGGCGGCGCCGCATTGTTGCTCATCACGATCCTCGGTCTGATCGGATCGGGTCAGGTTGCACTCGGATCGATCGCCCTGGTCTTGGGCGGGATCGTGTCGCTCGGTTCCAACGTCAGCACGTTGCGGCAGACCGATGACGCCATCGGTGCTGCCGAGGCGCTGCGGTCGGAACTGATCAGCCGGATCGATCTCCGCGTGGTGCAGGATACGCCGATGAAGTTGATGTGAGGCGCTACGTGCGCGGTGCGTAGAGCGGGCTAGCTTTAGCGTAACCCGCCGTCTTTGATGCAAGACTATCTGGATGGATGTCGACCAATGCCGAAGCTACTCTTTTGCTGGCGGTGCAGGATGGAAATTCCCATGCTGGATGAGGCCGAATGGGAGGAAGTCTTGCCAAGGCTGCAAAACGCGATTGCGGAGATCGGGGAGTATCGACAAGCGCATGGTGGCGCGCTGGTCGATGCCAAACAACACGTTTTCGGGCAGGGAGCCCTTGAGCGATACTATGAGATGACGGGTTTCCGAGAGGTAAATGTGAACGCTCTCTGGCATCATCGGCTTGCTCTGTTCGGTCCGAGTTGTTCGTCCTGCAGCAAGCCCCTCCGCACACCGCGTGCAAAGATTTGTGCCGCATGTGGAGCACAACGATAGTTTCGGGCTCTCGCGTCATTTCTTGTTGGGGAGCGGCCTATATCATTGCAGCCGACGAGGTCGACATCCGTCCGGGAAATCCAGCCATGTCCACGCTGTTCGCCTTCCTCCATCACCTCTGCGCCTTCGCGCTGGTCTCGGCCGTCGCGATCGAGTTCACGCTGATCCGGCAGGAGATCACGGCCGCCATCGCGCGGCGGCTCCAGGTCACCGATCTCGTGCTCGGCATTGCGGCAGGCGGGCTGTTCATCGTCGGGCTGCTCCGCGTATTCTTCTTTGAGAAGGGCTGGGATTACTATTTTCACAGTCATGCCTTCCTGACCAAATTTGCGCTCTTCATCATCATCGGGCTTTTGTCGATCATTCCGACGCGCGAATTCCTGTCGTGGAACGCGGCGCTGAAGGCGGGGCAGGTGCCGGTGATCGATGCGAAGCGGAAGAGGCTGGTGACGTCGATCATCCATGGCGAGCTTGCCGCCATCGTCATCATCGTGCTCTGCGCGGCCATCATGGCGCGAGGAGGGTGGGTCTAGCGCGTGGGGGGAGGCGAAGCCGTAACCTGCCATCCGCCTTTGGCCGCTTGCAATCGCCTTCCGTTGGCCTACGATGACTTGTGTGTCTACCTTGAAGGAGCGCGGCCATGGAACTCACCGTGGTGCCCATCATCAAGCCGGACGCCGCCAACTTCATCTTCGGCCAGTCGCATTTCATCAAGACCGTGGAAGACCTCCACGAAGCGCTGGTGGGCGCAGTCCCGGGTATCCGCTTCGGGCTGGCCTTTTGCGAGGCCTCCGGCAAGCGACTGGTGCGCTGGTCGGGTAATGACGAAGCCTCGCTCGCCCTGGCCCGCAACAACGCGTTGACCATAGGCGCCGGCCACACCTTCCTGATCTTCCTGGGCGACGGGTTCTTCCCCGTCAACGTGCTGGCTGCGGTGCGAGCCGTGCCGGAGGTCTGCCGTATCTACTGCGCAACGGCCAACCCGACCGAGGTGATCGTTGCGCAAACGGAGCTGGGCCGCGGCGTGCTCGGCGTCGTGGATGGCGCCTCGCCGCTGGGTGTCGAGGCCGACGCGGACATTGCGTGGCGGAAAGACCTGCTGCGAAAGATCGGCTATAAGCTGTAGTGGCTGGACGCAGCCGAAGTGACGGGCCTGCATCGACAGTCCGTCGACCCACAGTCGCGAGACGCCCGGCACGTTAACCACCGGCGCTCTCAGCTCCAGACCCGAGGAGCAACAACATGAAGCAAAACATCCCCGAAGAATTTTCCACCAGCTGGATGGATTGGCGTCGCCTTGTGATCAACGGCAGCACGATGCCGCCCCGGGATCCCAATGACGATGAAGAGGACGACGAGGACGATGAGGGAGAGGAGGACGATGACGACGACCCGGCTGTCGTACGCGAGCCGGACGAAGACTAGAAAAGTGGATGGCAGTTGGCGTACAATGTCTCCCATGAGTTGGGATGCGAAAGACGTAGCGCTGCTCAAGAAGCTCTGGGTCCAAGGACAGAGTGCCGCGCAGATCGCGCGCCGTCTCGGGTGTAGCCGTAACGCTGTCTGCGGCATGCTGACCCGTTTGGGCCTGAAGCGTGGTCACAAGCCGCCAACGGCAAAACCCAGGATAAGGCCGGTCCGGAAGCAAGAGCCGGTGTTGCTGGTTGCCTGCGCCCAGCCGGCAGCAAAAAAGGTGTCGCGGAAGACGACCGACAAGCAGCCCAAGGAATTCAGCAAGCGCCAGCTCTACGCCATGCTGGCTGAAGCCGTCAGGAATACCGGCTAGCGGCTCACGGTCAGCCGCTGCGGCCTTCCCCTCGATAGCGGGCACCACCACGCCGCCAAGCGGCCTGGGCCTGTCAGCCCTGCGACATGCGCGTCCTCTGAGCGCCGATCCCGTGCTAGGTTCGAAAGCGGCAGGGAGCACCTGCTTCCTGCTTCATACCGAACGGGAGAACGACATGCCTGAGAGCATCTACAAGGTCATAGAGCTGATCGGTACCAGCACCGACTCCTGGGAAAAGGCCGCCAGCAACGCGGTCGAGCAGGCCGCAAAATCTCTGAGGGACCTTCGCGTCGCCGAGGTCGTCAAACTCGATATGCAGCTGGACGCGAAGGGAAAGGTAGAGGCCTATCGGGCCAAACTCAACGTGTCGTTCAAGTTCGAGGGCAATTGAGCTCAGGCAAACCTCGGAGGGCAGGGCGAGGGGGCTTGCGCATAGCGAAGTATCTGTGCTCAGCGGCGGCACTCCTGTTCGGGGCCCTTGGAGTGCGTAGGGCGGGTTGGCGAAGCCTAACCCGCCCCTTTTATTGCAAGCACACTGGCGGTGCTTCGCCAGTCCGCCCCACAAAGCCCGCGCCTGCCTAGGCGGCCTTGCTCTGCCGCTTCATGAATTCCGCCGCGCGCTTCTTCAGCTCAGCCGGCGACACGTCCTCGATGTGGGTGCCGATGTGCCAGTGGTTGCCGGCCGGATCCTTCACGCCGCCGCTGCGGTCGCCATAGAACTGGTCCGTTGGCTCCATCAATGCCGTGCCGCCAGCCTTGATCGCCTTCTGATAGACCGCATCGACGTTGGGCACGTAGAGATACAGCATCGTGGACGTTGCCTGTGCACGCTCCGAGGCGTCGGCAATCATCACGATGGAACTTCCGATCTTGTACTCCGCATGCATGACCTTGCCGTCGGGCCGCATCATCGGCTCGAATACGGGCTGGGCGCCGAAGGCGTCTTTCATGAAGTGGATGACCTTCTCCGCGCCGTCGACGACGAGATAGGGCGTGACGGTGTGGTATCCTTCGGGAACCGGCTTCACCTGTGTTGCCATGGCTGTCTCCTCTGGTCTGATTGATCCATGCAGGACGGCCCCACGCACCCCTCGTTCTGTCCGGAATGCTCGCCCCTTTCCTTGAACAAAGTATGACGGCCGTTGTGCCATCCCGGATGCGCACCCCGCGTGTCAGCTTCGCGCAATCTACCTGAATGCAAGGTTCAGCCTGAGTTCATTTCCTCGGCGCGAAACTTCCTTCGCATCATTCAACGCTGACTGAAGAGGAAGACATCATGGAGCGCCGGGATTTTTTGAAGCTCGCATTCGGTGTAGCGGCCGGTGCCGCTGCATTGACGGCGACCGCGCAAGCCGCGCCGCTGGCGCCACAGCCCATCGAAGGCCCGGCCAGCCTGCCAGGCAATCCGGAGGTCCATCCCGCAGTCACCAGCAGCGAGGAGGCCGCGCAGCTCAAGCCGGAGCAGGTGCGTTGGCACGGCGGCGGCCATCACTGGGGCTGGCACCATCACCGCCATTGGGGCTGGCGCCGGCGGCACTGGGGTTGGCGTCACCGTCACTGGGGCTGGCGTCGTCGGCATTGGGGTTGGCACCATCGGCACTGGCGCCACCGCTATTGGTAACAGGTGTTTCGGCAGGGACGGCCTTACAATCCCTGCCTTGATCACCGGTGGCAGCAAGTCATCAAACGCGCGGCACGATCGGTATTTCATCATGACCACCGGGCTGGCCGCGCTGCCGGCCTCGCCCTATCCCTCCCTTGCGCGATCTCGCTGGGACGCGGTCATCGTATTGGATGGCAACGGCCGGAGGCCCAGAAGAAGCCGTGGGGGCAACCGCGAGGGCGGACCGCAACAGCGCCCCTTGGCCTGCACCCGCCATCGGGGCCGCGATACCAGCCCGGAGCGCATCCGTCGGCGGCGTCCGCGGCACTAAAGCCTGCAACCGCATTAGCCAGCGCAACTGCTACGATCAGATACTTCATGTCGTCTCTTGCTTGGCGCCGCCATGCGCGGCACAGCAACAACGAACATGGGAGTCTTCGACGGCGGGCGTGGTTCAAAAAGAAAATGGCCGCGGCAGGTGCCGCGGCCACATTACAACGCAAGAAACGATCAGACCGGGCGGCAGCGGCCGGCCCACCAGCGGAAGCCCCACGGACAGACGCGCGGGCGGGCGACGACCACCGGGGCGACCACGACTGGCGCCGGCGCCACCACGACCGCACCACCCATCGGGCGGCAGCCGCCATAGGGGCCGCGATACCAGCCCGGTCCGCAACCGCCGGCAGCGCTGGCTGCTTCGCTGAAACCTGCAACGGCGCCGGCGAGCAAGACGGCGGCAAAAAGATATTTCATATGAGCTCCCTCTCTGGTCCTTGGGTCACGCGCTTGCGGCGCACAATGAATCAAAAGGTACGATTCGGCATGTTAAATTCTGGCGACATGCCGAAGCGGCGCGATCCAAATTGGCAATCATGACCTGAATGCGGCATGAACGCCCCCGTTCATGCTGCTTGAAGCGACATAAGGGCTAGCGGCCGAGGACCGTTGCGCCTGGCCGCAAGCACGAAGCAACCTCTTCGTGCAGATGTCCCGGGCATCCACGTGCGAGCCGCAACAAACGCGTGGATGGCCGGGTCAAGCCCGGCCATGACGCGAGCCTTCGTTCACGCACGATTGTGCAACTACTCGTGCCCGTTGCCGAACAGCGCGGCAAACTGCTTCTCGCCGGTGCGGGTGAAATTCACCACGCGGCTGCCGGGCGTCGCATCGCGCGCCGCCCATTTCAATTCGGTGAAGCGCTTCATCATGGCCGCGCCAAGCGTGCCGGCGAGATGATGCCGCCGCTCGCTCCAGTCCAGGCACGCCTTGCAGACCGGCCGGCGCGGATGGGCGAGCATGTCGGGCGAGATCTGCAAATGCCTTGCGAGGAAGCGTTCGCCCTCGGCCGTGAGCTCGATGTCCTGCTTCTTCTGCCTCACCAGGCGCCGCTCGCGTAAGGAGTCGAGCATCTGCACGCCGAGATCGCCGGCGAGATGGTCGTAGCAGATCCGCGCCCGCCGCAGCGCCGGATCCTTCGGCCCGGTGCGCACGCGCATGTGGCCCGCGCGGGCGGCAAGCCCCGCGAGGCCTTCGAGCACGCCGGCGACATCGGGGTCGGTGAGGCGGTAGTACCGGTGCCGGCCCTGCTTCTCCGGCTCGATCAGCCCGCCGGCTTCGAGCTTTGAAAGATGTGAGCTCGCGGTCTGCGGCGTGATCCCGGCCTCCTGGGCAAGCTCGCTTGCTGTGAGCGCGCGGCCGTTCATCAGCGCTGTCAGCATATTGGCGCGGGCGGGGTCGCCGACGAGCGAAGCGACCATGGCGATGTCAGGTCCTGCTTTCATGCTTCGATGATAACCGAAGCATTGTGGTGAGGCAAGGGTGTAGGCTCTTGCCGCAAACACGTCATTGCGAGCACAGCGAAGCAATCCAGATTGCTTCCGCGACGACAGTCTGGATTGCTTCGTCGCGGAGCCTGTCATCCGGCCCGCCGAGAGGCGGGACCGGGTGGCTCCTCGCAATGACGGAGAGTGGGAGAAACCATCATGTCCATCACCGTCTTCATCCGCTACCAGCTCGATCCCTTCAAGCGCGCGCAGTTCGAGGAGTACGCGAAGCGCTGGCTCACCATCATCCCGAAATGCGGGGGCGATCTGATCGGCTACTTCATGCCGCACGAGGGAACCAACAACATCGCCTTCGCGCTGATCTCGTTCGAAAGCCTGGCGGCCTACGAGGCCTATCGCGCGCGGCTGCGCCAGGACGCCGAGGGGATGGCGAACTTCCACTTCGCCGAGGAGAACAGGTTTATTCTCGCCGAGGAGCGGACGTTCCTGCGCAAGATGGTATTGTAGACGCAAACCGTCAGGGAGGCGCCCATGATCGCCGTGATCTTCGAGGTCTGGCCCAAGCCGGAGCACCGGCAGCATTATTTCGATCTCGCGGCCGATCTGAAGCCGATCCTCCAGACCATCGACGGCTTCATCTCGGTCGAACGCTTCGAAAGCCTGACCGAGAAGGGCAAGGTGCTGTCGGTCTCGTTCTGGCGAGACGAGGCGGCCGTGGAGGCCTGGCGCAAGACGATGGAGCATCGCCACGCGCAGGCCAAAGGCCGCGGAAGCTTTTTTGCCGATTATCGCCTGCGCATTGCCAGCGTCGTCCGCGACTACGGCATGCAGAATCGCGACGAGGCGCCGAAAGACAGCCGCGTCGTGCACGACGCGAACTAGCGCGTGCCCGGGCGCGCTACTGGCGCTGCCCCGGACGCGTGCCTATGTCTGCGCGGCCAACAAGGGAGAGAAACATGCACGTCACGACCGCGGACAAGCGCGCGACATTTCGGAAGATGCACGAGAGCGGCTGCTTCATTCTGCCCAATCCGTTCGACGTCGGTAGTGCCAAGGCCCTGCAGCATCTCGGCTTCAAGGCGATCGCGTCATCGAGCGCCGGCTTTGCCTGGACGATCGGGCGCGCCGACAACCGCGTCACCGTGGACGATGTCTGTCAGCATCTGGCAGCATTGTGCTCGGCCGTCGACATCCCCGTGAATGCGGATTTCGAGGGCGGCTTCGCCGTCGAGCCGGACAAGGTCGCGGAAAATGTCGAACGCGGCGTGCGGACCGGCGTTGCCGGGCTTTCGATCGAGGATTCCACCGGCGACAAGGACAAGCCGCTCTATGATCGCGCGCTCGCGGTCGAGCGCATCAAGGCCGCGCGCAAGGCGATCGGTGACAGCGGCACGCTGCTGGTCGGTCGCTGCGAGGCCTATCTGTGGGGCGTCAGCGACCTCAAGCTCGTCATCGACCGGCTCACGGCTTATGCCGATGCCGGTGCCGATTGCCTCTATGCGCCCGGCCTGAAGACGCGCGAGGACATCGCTGCCGTCGTGAAGGCGGTGCATCCAAGGCCGTTCAATCTCCTGATAGGCGCCTCTGGCCTGTCGCTGCAAGAGGCCGCGGATCTCGGCGTGCGCCGGATCAGCGTCGGCGGCTCGCTAGCCCGCGCCGCATGGGGCGGTTTCATGCGCGCGGCGAAAGAGATGGCGGAGAAGGGCACGTTTGCCGAGCTCGGAAGCGGCTATCCCGGCGGCGAGCTGAACAAGATGTTCGGCTGA
Organism: Bradyrhizobium sp. UFLA05-153; assembly: GCF_054185185.1. Lineage (NCBI taxonomy): Bacteria > Pseudomonadati > Pseudomonadota > Alphaproteobacteria > Hyphomicrobiales > Nitrobacteraceae > Bradyrhizobium > Bradyrhizobium sp. UFLA05-153. The sequence continues at coordinate 23,283 of NZ_JBBIAM010000071.1, read as the reverse complement.
CGCATGACAAAAAGCGGCGGGACGTCAGCGTCCCGCCGCTTTCGTGTTTCGGCAGCGTTACTGCGCCTTGCCGGCGTCAGACGGCGCGTTCGGAGACGGGGCTGGCGAAGCCGGCTGGCTCGGTGCCGCACCGGTGGTCACGCCCGGCGAAGCGTTGCCCTTCGGCGTCACGTCGCGCATGCCCGGAGGCGCGGCCGGATTTGCAGGTGCCGTCTGCGCGGTCTTCGCCGGTGGCTCGGTCGAGGCCTGGTTCACGCTGGTATTGTTCAAGCCGTAAAACACTGCGCCAAGCACCAGCGCGATCGCGACCGCAAACAGCGCGATCTTGCCGCTGGAGGCGGGGCCTTCGCCGAGTTCGGGATCAGCCTGGAGGTCGGCATCCCGCCGCGCGGCGCGAAGATACTCATCCTCGCCGATGGGGCGATAGGGGTCATTCGGAAAACGGTCATCGGCCATCGCTTGATCTCCTCGAATTGACTGACCAGACAACCCGGGGATGCGAAGTTCAGTTCCGGTGGATCTCATGCTTTCGTCGCATGTTGCCGCGTGCGCGGGAATCGGGAACCTGTTCTTTGCGGAACTGGAGACGTAAGTTCCACCTCGAAACGGGATGACATGCGATGTGGAGTCTGCCACCGAGCGACAGCGTGCTGCATTTCCTCTCCTTGGTCGCGGTCGCGGCGCAGGGGGTGACCGCGGCGCTTGCCGCGGGCCGGCGCAACATGGATTGGCTTGGCGTCTGCTTCCTCGGCTGCATCACTGCGCTCGGCGGCGGCACGCTGCGCGATCTCTTCCTCGGTCATTATCCGCTCGCCTGGGTGCAAAACCCCGTCTATCTCGCGCTGAGCGGCGGGGCGGCCTTCATCACGATTCTGTTCGCGCGCCTCGTGCATCGGCTCAGGCTGGCCTTCATCGTGCTCGACGCGATCGGCTTGGTGGTCTTCACCATGGCGGGCTGCGACGTCGCCTGGCAGATGGATGCCTCGCTCCCCATCGTGATCGTCTCCGGCATGGTGACGGGCTGTGCCGGCGGCGTGCTCCGCGATGTTCTCTGCAACGACGTGCCGCTGCTGTTTCGCTCCGAGCTTTACGCCAGCGTTTCGGTGGTCACGGGCCTGTTCTACGCCACGGCGTTCGGCCTTCAGCTCAATGCGGAGCTCTGGACCATTCTCACCTTCGTGCTCGGCATCAGCTTCCGTCTGCTCGCTGTCCGCTACAAATGGGAGATGCCGAAGTTCGTGTTCACGGGCGAAGAGCGGTAGAGGTTGGATGAGCTCGTGCGGCAATCTCGATTCACGTCTCCCTATGGGAGAGGTGTAACGTAACCACATCGTCGCTAAGCCTGATCTTGTCAGGAGCTTACTTCCGCGCCTTCCCGACCTGCGCCGCCGTCACCGGCGGTGCGGCATTGCCCCAGGAGTTGCGGATGTAGTTCGTCACCTCTGCGATCTGCTCGTCCGACAATTGCCTGGCATAGCCCGGCATCTCGCCGGTGTTGGGTGCGCGCGGCGTTGTCACTGTGTGGGCGCCGTCGAGGATGACGCGGAGCGTCGAGGACGGATTTTCGGATTGCAGCAGCGCGTTGCCGGGCAGCGGCGGATAGATGCGCGGCGCGCCGGAGCCGTCGGCTTCATGGCAGGCGATGCAGAACTTCGCATAGACCGCCTGGCCCGCTTTCATCTCGCTTTCTGATGGCGGCGTTGCCGCGGGCTCGTTCGGTCCCGGCGGCAGCCCCTTCAGATAGACCGCCATGGCGCGCACATCGGCATCGCTCATCTTCGAGGTCGAGTTGACGATGACCTCGGCCATCAGCCCGTCGGCATGGCTCTTGGCATTGCGGCCGCTTTGCAGATATTCGGCGATGTCGTCGACGCTCCACGATTTCAGTCCGCTTCGCGAGGCGCTATCGAGCCGCGGTGCGAACCAGCCATTCACCTCGTTGCCGGAAAACGCCAGCTCGAGCTTGTCGGCGCCAAAATAGTTTTTCGGCGTGTGGCAGGCGCCGCAATGGCCGAGCCCTGTGACGAGATAGCCGCCGCGATTCCACGCGGTGGTCTTGAACTGGTCGGGCTCGAACAGGCCGGGCTTGAAGAACAGCCAGTTCCAGGCGCGCATCAGGGATCGATAGCCAAACGGCCAGCGTAGCTCCGGCGCCTTGACGCGATTGCTGACGGGCGCCTGTGTCGAAAGATACGCGCGGATCGACAGCGTGTCGTCTTTGGTCATCTTGGTGAAGTAGGGGTAGGGGAACGCCGGATAATAATAGGAGCCATCCGGCGCGATGCCGAAGCGTAGCGCGCGGGTGAAGTCGGCATCCGTCCAAGCGCCGATTCCGGTGTCGCGGTCCGGCGTCAGGTTCGGCGCATAGATCCCGCCAAAGGGCGTGTCGATGCGCTTGCCGCCCGCGAACGGTTTTGCGGGATCGGCAGTGTGGCAACTTGCGCAGTCGCCGGCTTCCACCAGCGCCTTGCCGTGGGCGATCGCCTCCGGCGAGGGCTCGCTGGCGGTCGCTTCGACTGCACTGCACAAGACCAACCCCGATACCAGAGACGCCAGAATCGTCCGCATTCCCGGCCTCCCCCTGCGACCAATCGCCATGGGACGCATTATAGACGCGTTACGTCGTTTCGCGACGCCCCGGGTATGCTGACACAAATTGAAAAGGGCGGGCGGACTTGTTGAAAAGGGCGGGCGGACTTGCCGCCACGAAATTGCGATTTTCGCCAGCGCCCCGCTTTGGTCCAGATTTGTGATGCGGAGGCTTAAAATTCCGACATAGAGTGGCGCGGGCATCCGGGGCGCCCTAGCTAAAAACAACGGGCACGCCAACGACTTAAGAGGGCGAAGAGGACAAAAATGGGCATCAACCAGGGTCCGATCAGTCTCGATCAGAAATACACCCAATCCACCGGACATGTCTTCACCACGGGAATCCAGGCGCTGGTCCGCCTGCCCATGGCGCAGATCCGGCGCGACCGCGCTGCAGGGCTGAACACCGCGGGCTTCATCTCCGGCTATCGCGGCTCGCCGCTCGGCGGCTATGACCAGCAGCTCTTCGCCGCCCGAAAGCATCTCGAGCAGTACAACATCAAGTTCCAGCCCGGCGTGAACGAGGATCTCGCCGCGACCGCGATCTGGGGCTCGCAGCAGCTCAACCTCTCGCCCGGTGCCAAGTACGACGGCGTGGTCGGCATCTGGTACGGCAAGGGCCCCGGCGTCGACCGCTGTGGCGACGTCTTCCGCCACGGCAATGCCGCGGGCTCGGCCAAGAATGGCGGCGTGCTGTGTCTTGCCGGCGACGACCACGGCGCAAAGTCCTCGACCGTTCCGCATCAGTCCGACCATGCCTTCATCTCGGCGCTGATGCCGTATCTCTATCCCTCCAGCATCCACGAGATGATCGAGATGGGCCTGCTGGGTATCGCGATGTCGCGCTACTCGGGCTGCTGGGTCGGCATGAAGGTGATCACGGAGACGGTGGAGACCACCGCCGAGATCGATCTCACCGACGAGATGAAGCCCTTCATTATCCCCTCAGATTTCGAGCTGCCGCCCGGCGGCCTCAATCTGCGCTGGCCCGACGATCGCTTCGAGCAGGACCGGCGCCTCCAGGACTACAAGGGCTATGCGGCGATCGCCTTTGCGCGCGCCAACAAGGTCAACCGCGTCACGATGGATAGCCCGAACGCCCGCTACGGCATCATGGCGTCGGGCAAGAGCTATGAGGACGTGCGCCAAGCGCTGCGCGAGCTCGGCGTTACCGAGGAAGTCGCCGCGAAGATCGGCCTGCGCCTCTACAAGATCGGCATGCCCTGGCCGCTGGAGCCGGAGGGCGTGCGGCAGTTTGCCATCGGCCTCGAGGAGATATTCATCGTCGAGGAACGCCGCGAGATCGTCGAGAACCAGGTCAAGCAGGAGCTGTTCAACTGGCGCGACGACGTCCGCCCGCGCATCGTCGGCAAGATGGACGATCACGACAAGCGCTTCCTCACCTTCGCTGCCGAGCTCAGCGTCGCCTCGCTTGCAAGCTCGATCACCGAACGGCTGCTTCGACTTAATCTCAATCCTGAAATCGCCGAGATGCTCCGCGCCAAGGCCGACTGGTTCAACGGCCGCCAGGCGACCCAGATGCAGGCCACCGCGCCAGTCTCTCGAACCCCATACTTCTGCTCAGGCTGCCCCCACAACACCTCGACCAAGGTCCCCGAAGGCAGCCGCGCGCTCGCCGGCATCGGCTGCCATTTCATGGCGCTGTGGATGGACCGCTCGACCGAGACGTTTACGCATATGGGCGGTGAGGGCGTGCCGTGGGTCGGCATCGCCCCCTTCACCAACGAGAGCCACATTTTTGCGAACCTTGGCGACGGCACTTACTTCCACTCGGGAATTCTCGCCATCCGCCAGGCGATCGCCTCCAAAGCCAACATCACCTACAAGATCCTCTACAACGACGCGGTGGCCATGACCGGCGGCCAGCGCCATGACGGCGATCTCTCGCCGCAGAAGATCATGGCCCAGCTTCACGCCGAGGGCATCAGCGAGATCTACCTGGTCTCGGAAAATCCCGACGCATATCCGCCCGATTCCATCGCGCCCGGCGTGAAGAAGTATCATCGCGACGAGCTCGAGAACGTCATGAAGATGTGCCGGGAGTACAAGGGCACGTCCGCGATCGTCTTCGTGCAGACCTGCGCCGCCGAGAAGCGCCGCCGTCGCAAGCGCGGCCTGATGGAGGATCCGCCGCGTCGCGTGATGATCAACCCAGCGGTCTGCGAAGGTTGCGGCGACTGCTCGGTGCAGTCGAACTGCATTTCGGTCGAGCCGCTGGAGACCGAGTTCGGCCGCAAGCGCGCCATCAACCAGTCCTCCTGCAACAAGGACTATTCGTGCCTGAAAGGTTTTTGCCCGTCCTTCGTAACGATCGACGGCGGTGCGCCGCGCCATCGCGCCCCGGCCGAGCTTGCTGACATCGGCGAGCTGCCGGAGCCCGCTTCGCGTCCGGCGCTGGACAAGCCCTACAATGTCGCCGTCGGTGGCGTCGGCGGCACGGGTGTCCTGACCATCGGCGCACTGCTCGGCATGGCCGCCCATATCGAGGGCAAGGCCTCGATGATCCTCGACATGTCCGGCCTCGCACAAAAGGGCGGTGCGGTGCTGAGCCACGTCCGCCTGTCGGATCATCCGGCGGAGGTGACGTGCTCGCGCATCGTCACGGGCACGGCCGATCTCGTGCTCGCCGCCGACGAGGTCGTCGCGGTTGCCAAGGACACGATCTCGCTCTGCGATAGCAGCCGCACCCGCGGCATCATCAACAGCCACCTCATCCCCACCGCCGATTTCATCCTCAACCGCGATTTCAACTTCCAGACCCGCAAGCTGAATGCGGTGCTGGAAACCGCGCTGCACAAGGACTCCACCTTCTTCGACTTCACCAAGCCTGCCGAGCAGCTCCTTGGCGATGCCATCGCCACCAACATGATGATGATGGGCTACGCCTATCAGAAAGGGCTCTTGCCGGTCGGCGCCGAGGCGATCGAGCAGGCGATCAAGGTCAACGGCGTCTCGATCAAGATGAACAAGGAAGCCTTCCGCCTCGGCCGTCTTGCGGCGGCTGATCCCAAGCGGCTCGCCGACATGCTGAAGGGAACGGACGAGGTGATCGCGCCGAAGAGCCTTGAGGCAATGAGCCTCGACGAGATCATCGAGCATCGCGCCAAGCATCTCACCGCCTACCAGAACGGACGCCTTGCCAAGCGCTATCGGAAGCTGGTCGACCAGGTCCGTGACGCCGCGGTCAAAGGCGGCTATGGCGATGCGCTGCCGCGCGCGGTGGCGATCAACTACGCCAAGCTGCTCGCCTACAAGGACGAGTATGAGGTTGCGCGGCTCTTCACCGACGGCCAGTTCGAGCAGCAGCTCCGCGACCAGTTCGAAGGCGATTTCAAGTTCAGCTTCAACCTCGCCCCGCCGATCCTGGCGTCCGGCGTCGATGCACAGGGCCGCCCGAAGAAGCGCGCCTTCGGGCCGTGGATGCTGGGCGCGTTCCGGTGGCTCGCAAAATTCCGTTTCCTGCGCGGTACCCCGCTCGACATTTTCGGCTACTCGGCCGACCGCAAGCTCGAGCGCGACCTGATCAACGGCTACCAGAAGGACGTCGCCACCGTGCTCGGCCTGTTGTCGCCGATCACCCACGACACCGCAGTCGAGCTGCTGTCGCTGCCCGACCGCATCCGCGGCTACGGCCCGGTGAAGGAAAAGGCGGTGCAAGCCGCCAAAGCCCGCTACGCCCAGCTCGCCGCCGACCTCGCGAGCCCGCCGCCGGCCCCAAGGCAGATCGCGGCGGAGTAGGGCGGTCACCTGATGAGCGAGTGGCTGGCTCTCCACTGGATCGAATTGTCGTTCGGTTTCGTGTGCGGAGTCATCTGCTCGCTAACCAGGCTTTTTTGGGAGAGAGTCTTGTTCGCGGGCGGGCTTGTCTTGGCGATCTACGTCCTGATGGTTCGCGCGGTGGCCCATGCCGGATTCAGGTGGGACAACGAAATTGCCGCCCTTTGCCTGCTGGGCGCATTCCTCGGATGCTTTGTGCGTCCGGTGCTGGACCTGCTCTATCGGAGGGCAAAGGCCCCGTAGCCCGGATTTCGCTGCAAGCGTAATCCGGGCTGAATGCATCCGCGGGTGACGACCCCGGATTGCGCTTCGCTCCATGCGGGCTACAAGTTGATCGCGATCGATACCGGGCTTCGGGGGGAGTGAATGCGGCGTGCGTTGTTGATGATGTCAGCCTGGCTGCTGACGACGCCGGCCGCTGCCGAAACCTTGTCGTGGGAGGGCGTCGGTCCGGTCCGCCTGGGCATGGACGTGAAAGCGGCCGAGCAAGCGCTGAAGACAAAGCTGCTGCCTCGGCAACTCCCCTTCGAAGATGACCAATGCTACGTGACCTGGCGCGCCGACGGACAGGACCCGGGCCTGGGTTACGTCATTGAGCACGGCAGGATCACCGTCATCCAGGTTTATAACTCGGATGGGAAGGTGCCTCAGGTGGCTGACACGCACGGCCTTGGAATTGGCGCCACGGAGGACGACATCCGTGTTGCTTATGGGCAGGTGAAGAAGACTTTGGGCTTCTATGATCGCGGCGGAAGCGATACGGCCGACACCAAGACAGAGCAGAATCCGAAGAGCGCGACGAGCGAATATTCTCCTGAATATCTGATCGAGGTGGAGAGTCTCGACCACAAACGCTCCATCCTCTTCAACACGCAGGCCGGCAAAGTCATTTGGCTGTCGACGGGTTTCAAGCCCATGGTCCTTGAGCCAGAGCCCTGCCAGTAACTTTGAAGCTTGGATATTATCGCTGATCGAACGGCACCTTCAGTTCGCTGATCCGCTCGAACGTCTTCTCCGCGAGGCAGCCATACGCCCAGGTTCGGCTTCCCGAGCCGCCGGGCTGTCCCACGACGCCCCAACACTCGGCTTCGCGATAGCCTTCCCAAGCCTTCTGACTCGCGGCAATCCGCTCGGCCCAGCTGGAGCCCGGCGGCAACGGATTTTGCGCCCGCGCTTCGGCTTCCCGAACGGTCTTGTCCTCGATCGTTTGCCGATAAAGTTGGTCGAGCTCGGCCTGCGCTGCGCGATAGAGATCGTGGAGGCAGTCGCGCTGCTCGGCATTCGACCTGCGATCGAAGCAGCCCTTCACGCCAACGTCCTCGGCGATCGCCTGGCCGCGTGAGGCCAACAGCAGGATCACGCCGATGCAGAAAATGCCGATCGAAGCCTTGGTCAGTGCAGCCTCCCTCGCGCGGTGATGGCGTCGGCCGGTGCCATTTGTGGTCGCCACGTGCGAGCCGGTTCACCGGGAGGGGTACTATTCGTTGTGCTGCCCAGGCCGGCAACACACACCACCGCTACTTTGCATGGGGTTGATTTCGATAAAACGGGCTTCATTTCGATAAAAAAGAAATCACTTGTGCCGTCGGGCAAATCACCTGTACGACTTGGCACGAAGCTCTCGTGCCCCGGACGCAGCGCAGCGGCTTCCCTGGCGATGCGAAGCATCGTCCAGAAGCGGTGCGCTGCAGAGCCGGGGCCCATGTTGCAATGATCCGCGTGGCGGCGTGGGTCCCGGCTCTGCGCAGCAACGCTGGCGCGTTGCAGCGCGTCCGGGACACGGGAGTTCGGTGCACTTGCGCCCACCCGCTGCGCTCTCGCGACACGGAATATTTCCGCGCTTGCCAAGGCCGCCGCAGCGCGTCAGAAAAACCTTGCAAGAAGAAACGCCAGCGGAGACTCGACTTGACCATCAAGGGCAAGGCCTACATTGCCGGGATTTTTGAGCACCCGACCCGGCATGCGCCGGACAAATCCACCGCGCAGCTCCACGCCGAGGTCGCAAAGGGCGCGATCGAGGATGCCGGGCTCAGCAAGGACGACGTTGACGGCTATTTCTGCGCCGGCGATGCGCCCGGCGGCGCCTGGCCGATGGTCGATTATCTCGGCCTGAACACCAAGAAGCTGCGCCATGTCGATTCCACCGAAACCGGCGGCTGTTCCTACATCATTCATCTCGGTCACGCGGCCGAGGCGATCGCTGCGGGAAAATGCTCGGTCGCGCTGATCACGCTCGCCGGCAAGCCGCGCACCGGCCCGATGCCGCCGCGCGCGGCCGGCGCCGAGCTCGATTTCGAGTCCGCTTATGGCGCGACCACCCACAATGCCTATGGCATGTGTGCCATGCGCCACATGCACGACTATGGCACCACCTCAGAGCAGCTCGCCTGGATCAAGGTCGCAGCCTCCCATCACGCGCAATACAATCCGCATGCGATGCTGAAGGACGTCGTCACCGTCGAGGACGTGCTGAACTCGCCGATGATCTCCGATCCGCTGCACCGGATGGATTGCTGCGTCGTCTCCGACGGCGGCGGCGCGCTGATCGTGACGACGCCGGAGATTGCCAAGAGCCTGAAGAAGCCGCAGGTGCGCCTGATCGGCCATGGCGAAGCGATGAAGGGGCCACGCGGCGGCAAGGATCTCGATCTCACTTACTCCGCCGGCGTGTGGTCCGGCCCGCGAGCCTTCGAGGAAGCGGGCATCACGCCGAAGGACATCAAATACGCCTCGATCTACGACAGCTTCACCATCACGGTGCTCATGCAGCTCGAGGACCTCGGCTTCTGCAAGAAGGGCGAGGGCGGAAAATTCGTCGCCGACGGCAATCTGATCTCGGGCGTCGGCAAGCTGCCGTTCAACACCGATGGCGGCGGCCTCTGCAGCAATCATCCCGTCAACCGCGGCGGCATGACCAAGATCATCGAGGCCGTCAGGCAGCTGCGCGGCGAGGCGCATCCGAAGGTGCAGGTGCCGAATTGCGATCTCGCCATCGCCCACGGCACCGGCGGATTGTTGGGCGTCCGCCATGCCGCCTCGACGGCCATTCTGGAGCGCGTGTGATGAGCGAAGCGAAGAAGTATCCAGCCCCGGTGACAAACGCGGAGACCGCGCCGTTCTGGGAAGCGGCTCGCCAAGGCAAGTTCATGATCAAGCGCTGCACGTCTTGCGGCGAAGCGCACTACTTCCCGCGCGCGATCTGCCCGTTCTGCTTCTCCGACAAGACGGATTGGGAGGAGAGTTCGGGTGAGGGTACGATCTACACCTACAGCCTGATGCGGAAGTCGCCGACCGGGCCCTATGCGATCGGCTATGTCACGCTGAAGGAGGGCCCGTCGCTCCAGACCAACTTCGTCGATTGTGATCTGACGACGCTGAAGATCGGGCAGAAGGTGAAGGTGGTGTGGAAGTCCACCGACGGCGCACCGCTGCCGTTCTTCACGCCGATCTAGCTTCTTCCCTTCTCCCCTTGTGGGAGAAGGTGGCGCGCAGCGCCGGATGAGGGGTATCTCTCCGCGGGGAGAGTTTCTGTGTGGAGGCAAACCCCTCACCCAAAAGAGTTCGCGATACTGTTCTCGCAGCCCTCTCCCACAAGGGGAGAGGGTACATCGACGGGCGCCGCCGTTCGCGGAGCCGGAGGAAATCGAAAAACATGCCCGCCAGATATGAAGAGCTGAAGAACCTCAAAAACCTCGGCCAGAAATACGCCTACAGCGATCGCGAGGTGATGCTGTACGCCTATGGCATCGGGCTCGGTGCTGATCCCATGGACGAGAATGAGCTCGCGTTCGTCAACGAGGGCACGCTGACCCCGCGGCCGCTCAAGGTGGTGCCGACGTTTGCGTCCGTCGCGGCGTGGGGCTCGGGGCCGGGCGAGATGAATCTGAACCGCGTCATGGTGGTCGATGGTGAGCGCGACATCACCTTCCACCAGCCGCTGCCGCCTGCGGCTCACATCACCGCCGACTCCTCGGTGCTCGAGGTCTACGACAAGGGCAAGGACAAGGGCGTGGTGATCAGTCACCAGACCGTGCTGAAGAACGAGAAGGGCGAGAAGCTCGCGACCCTCGTCGCTTCGCGCTTTGCCCGCGGCGACGGCGGCTTTGGCGGGCCGAACCTGACCCAGCCCGATCCGCACAAGATCCCGTCGCGCGCGCCTGATAGAACTGTCGACATCTCCACGCGCCCCGACCAGGCGCTGGTCTATCGCCTCTGCGGCGACCGCAACCCGTTGCACAGCGATCCCGAGTTCGCCAGGAAGGCCGGCTTCCCTCGGCCGATCCTGCACGGCATGTGCACTTACGGCATCACCTGCCGCGGCGTGCTCCAGACCTATGCCGACTACGAGCCAAGTGCCTTCCGCCAGCACATCGCGCGGTTTTCGTCGCCCGTCTATCCTGGCGAGACCGTGACCATGGACATGTGGAAGGACGGCAACGTGATCTCCTTCGAAGCGAAGGTGAAGTCGCGCGGCGTCACCGTGATCAAGAACGGCAAGACGGTGCTGGGTTAGCTGATCTCCGTCATTCCGGGGCGCGCGAAGCGCGAACCCGGAATCTCGCGCCACACCTCTGGATTCCGGGTTCAGCGCTGCGCGCTGCCCCGGAATGACAACAAAAAACAGGGAGAAGCCACCATGGGACTACTCGACGGCAAGGTTGCGCTGATCACCGGCGCGGGCGGCGGGCTCGGTGAGGCCTACGCAAAGCTGTTCGCGCGGGAAGGGGCGGCGGTCGTCGTCAACGACCTCGGTGGTCCCCGTGACGGCTCCGGCGCCGACAAGTCGATGGCGCAGCAGGTGGTCGACGCGATCAAGGCCGAAGGCGGACGTGCGGTCGCCAACGGCGCCGACATCTCCACCATGGAAGGCGGTCAGTCCGTGTTCGACGACGCCATCAAGCACTTTGGCCGCGCCGACATTCTCGTCAACAATGCCGGCATTTTGCGCGACCAGACGTTTGCCAAGGCTGCGGAAGCCGACTGGGATACGGTGATCAAGGTGCATCTGAAAGGCACCTTTTGTTGCACTCTGCCGGTGTTTCGCTGGATGCGGGAAAATGGCGGAGGCGTCATCGTCAACACCTCCTCGACCTCCGGCCTGATCGGCAATTTCGGCCAGACCAATTACGGCGCGGCCAAGGGTGGCATCTGGGGCCTGTCCAACGTGCTGGCGATCGAGGGCCGCAAATACAACATCCGGATCTGGACGCTGGCGCCGGGCGCGCTGACCCGCATGACCGCAGACCTGCCCCGCTATAAGGAGAACCCCTCGGCGGCGCTCGGGCCGGACGGCATCGCGCCGGCCGTGTTATACATGGTCAGCGATTTGTCGGGCGACCAGACCGGCAAGGTGCTGGGCGTATCCGGGCCCCGCGGCGTGCGCGAAATGCGGATGATGGAGATGGAAGGCTGGAAACCGCCGCACACGGGCTGGAAGGCCCGGGACATCGTCGATCACGCCACGGAGATCTTCTTCTCCGAGGAGGAGATCAAGAAGTCGGCGCGGCGGTTTTAGGCCATGGTCGTTCCGTGGCGATGCGAAGCATCGAACCCGGAACCTAGAGATTCCGGGTTCGGCTCTGCGAGCCGCCCCGGACTGACGAACAGAGGATAAGGACTTATGAAACTGACCGCCGAAGCCAGGGGCACCTTCGCGATCGCGCCGACGCCGTTCCATGATGACGGCCGGATCGACGAGCGCTCGATCGACCGCCTGACCGATTTCTACGAGCAGGTCGGCTGCGAGGGCGTCACCGTGCTCGGCATTCTCGGTGAGGCGCCGAAGCTCGATGCCGTCGAGGCCGAGCAGGTGGCGGTGCGCTTCGTCAAGCGGGCGAAGAAGATGCAGGTGATCGTCGGCGTCTCCGCGCCGGGCTTTGCCACCATGCGCTCGCTGGCGCGTGCCTCGATGGATGCGGGGGCCGCCGGCGTGATGATTGCGCCGCCGCCGTCCTTGCGCACCGACGATCAGATCACCGGCTATTTCAAGCAGGCGGCCGAAGCGATCGGGCCCGACGTGCCGTGGGTGCTTCAGGATTATCCGCTGACGCTCTCCGTTGTGTTCACCCCCGCAGTGATCCGCAAGATCGTCATGGACAATCCGAACTGCGTGATGCTCAAGCACGAGGACTGGCCGGGGCTAGAGAAGATTTCGACCTTGCGCAACTTCCAGAAGGACGGCTCGCTGCGGCCGCTCTCGATCCTTTGCGGCAATGGCGGCATGTTCCTGGACTTCGAGATGGAGCGCGGCGCCGACGGTGCAATGACCGGCTATGCCTTCCCCGAGCTCCTGATCGACGTCGTGCGCCTCTCCAAGGAAGGCAAGCGCGATGCCGCGCATGATCTGTTCGACGCCCATCTGCCGCTGATCCGTTACGAGCAGCAGCCGGGCGCCGGCCTTGCGGTGCGCAAATACGTGCTCCAGAAGCGCGGCATCATCGCCTCCAGCGCGCAGCGCAAGCCCGGCGCGACCATCACGCCGGCGGCGAAAGCGGAGGTCGAGTATCTGCTGTCGCGCGTGGCCCGCATCGACAAGCGCGCCAATCTCCAGCCGCAATCGAGCGCAGCAGGTTAGTTGCATGCTTGAAGCCGCTGCATCACGCCCTGCGTCCACGATCCTCCTGCTGCGCGACGGCGCAGCCAAGGAGGTCGAAGTCTTCATGATGGTGCGTCACCATCAGATCGAGTTCAACTCGGGCGCGCTGGTGTTTCCCGGCGGCAGCGTCGATGCCGGCGACAAGGAGATCATCGCGCGGCCTGCGCTTTACGCGGGCGGCGAGGGGCTTTCGGAAGACGATCTCGGCTTCCGGATCGCCGCGATCCGCGAGACGTTCGAGGAGAGCGGCATCCTGCTGGCGCGGGACAAGGGCTCCTCCGCGCCGGTCGACGCCAAGCGTGCCGGCGCGATCGCGGACGCTCATCGCGTTGCGCTCAACGAGCACAAAATCAGCTTCCTCAGCATCCTCTCTGACAACGGCCTCCAGCTTGTGCTCGATGCTCTGGTGCCCTATGCGCACTGGATCACGCCGGAGGGCATGCCAAAGCGCTTCGACACCTGGTTCTTCCTCGCCGCCGCGCCGCCCGATCAGCTCGGCGCCCATGACGGAAGGGAGTCGACGGATTCGATCTGGGTCTCCCCGCGCGAAGCCGTGGCGGGCGGCGATAGCGGCCGGTTCAAGTTGCCGTTCCCGACGACACGCAATCTGATCCGGCTCGCCAAGCAGCCGACGGTGACGTCCGCTCTCGAGCATGCCCGCGGCATGTCCATCGTCACGGTGATGCCGGTGATGACGAAGACTGAAACGGGCCGCCAGCTCCGCATCCCCCGCGAGGCCGGCTATGACGGGGAGGTGTTCGAGGTCGGCGCCCTCGGCTGATACACTTCGATAGGCGACGAACTATTTTTGCTGGCGGCGCTGTAGAGTCCGCTCCGGTCATATCCGGACGGAACGCGCGCCATGGACGCCTCACAGCGGCAATCGACGATCACCTTCGAGCTCGCATTGCTGCTCCTGCTTGCGACGCTCTGGGGCGGCTCCTACACCTTCATCAAGCTCGGCGTCGCCACCATTGCGCCGATCACGCTGATCGCGGCGCGCACCGCGATCGCGGGCACGCTGCTGCTGATGGTCATGCGCCTGCGCGGCATCGCCATGCCGACTGATCCTGCGACCTGGCGCCGCTTCGCCTTCCAGGCCTGCCTCAACAGCGTCGTTCCGTGGACCCTGATCGCCTGGGGCGAGCGCTATGTCGATGCGGCGCTCGCCACCATCCTCAACTCGGCCGCGCCGATCTTCACCTTCCTGTTCACGGCCCTTGTGACCCAGCACGAAACCACCACGGCGCGAAAACTGTTCGGCGTCGTCGCCGGGATGGCCGGCATCTGCCTGATCGTCGGCGTCGATGCATTCCATGACATCGGCCGCGGCCTCGCCGCCGAGACTGCGATCGTTGCGGCAACGCTCTGCTACGCTTGCGCGGCCATCTTCGGCCGCGGCTTCAAGGGGCTCGATCCGATGGCGCCCGCCGCAGGCTCGCTGCTTGCGGGCGCCGCGGTGCTGATGCCCGCCTCGCTCGCCATCGAGCAGCCCTGGACGCTGTCGCCCTCGGCAGGTTCCGTCCTCGCGCTGCTGGCGCTCGCCGTGTTTTCGACCGCGGCGGCCTTCGTAATCTATTTCCGCCTGATCCAGACCCTCGGCTCGGTCGGCACCACGGCGCAGGCCTATCTGCGCGTGCCGATCGGTGTTGCCATCAGCGTGGCGTTCCTCGGCGAGAGCCTGAGCCGGACGGCGTGGATCGGGCTCGCCTCAGTCGTCATCGGCGTCGCCGCCATGACCATCCCGGGAAGCGCTGCGCGGATGGCTAAGGTATCGTAAAAACCGGCCCCGCCGGCCGGTCGAGGCATGTTCCCCCGGGGGTGGAATACGTCGTATATTGGGGCCGTATGGAGTCCGGTCCTGACCAAATGCCTGCCGAACTGATGCCGAATTCGCACCCGAAGCGAGCGTTTTCGCTCTCGATCGGCCAACTGACATTCGGCAGCTTCATTCTGGTGCTGGCCGTGATCATCGTCACCTCGACCGCGAGCGTGATCGCGATCCGCCACATCGATTCGACCTTCGCCGAGCTCCAGCGCCTGCAGAGCGTCGGCGACCTTGCCGAGGATATCGACCGCCGCATGAACGAATTGCGGCTGGCCGCACGTGATTTCGTCACGGACCCCGGCGCCGGCATCCAGTTCAAGCAGGTCGGGGAAGCCGCCTCCACCCTGAGCGACATCCTGAAGAAGACCCGTATCGAGCTCGCTCCCGAGCAGCAGGACATGATCGATGGGGTCACCGAGCGCCTTGCGACCTATCGGAGCGGGCTGGACCGGATCTCGACCCTGATCGATCGCCGTGCCCAGCTGCTCGCCGGTCTGCCGCCGCTGCGCGAGGCGTTCGACACGGCCGTTGCCGAAACCGGCGATCGGGAGCTCGCGTCCCGGTTGTCGGAAGCTCAGAGCCGGATCGCGCTCGGCTTGCTGGCGCGCAATCCGTCGGCCGCCGAGCAGGCGGCGCAAGGCATGCGGACCTTGACCATCGCCGATGCAAGGCTGAGATCGGCGGTCAACAACTATTCCGAAGCCATCATCGCCGTCGCGGTCCGCGAACGTCAGATCGCCGATATCGACAGCGAAGTGCTGGGGACCGAGGGACGGCTGATCGGGCGCGTCACCGAGTTGCTGCGCGAGGTCAGCGCGCGACGCGGGCACGTGCTGTCGCGCGATTTCGCCCGGACGCTCGCGGAGGCGAGGTGGCAGAGCATCGTGCTCGGCACCATCGGCGTGCTGATCGGCATCATTGCCGCCGGTTTCGTGGTGCGCCGGACGGTGCGTCCACTGGCCCAGATCGCGCGCTCGATCCGCGCGCTTGCGGCGGGCGAGAAGAACACGTCCATCCCGTCCGCCGATCTCGACAACGAGATTGGCGACATTGCGCGCGCCGCGGAGGTGTTCCGCCGTGCGCTGGAAGAGGCAGACACCGCGCGCGAGGCGGCGGTTCGCGCGCTCACCGAGCAGCGCCTCGCGGAAGAAAGCTATCGCAAGCTGTTCGAGGGCTCGGTCGACGGCATTTACGTTACCACGCCGGCCGGCGATCTCCTCAATGCCAATCCGGCGCTGGCGCGGATGATGGGCTATGACAGCCCTCACCACCTCATCGACAGCATCAACGACATCGCGCACACCATCTACGTCCATGCCGAGGCGCGCGAAGAATATCAGCGCCTGATGGAGCGCGACGGCATGGTGCGCGAGTTCGAGTACCAGGTGCGCCAGCGCAGCGGCAACATTCTGTGGCTATCCGACAGCGCGACCGGCGTCCGCGACGAGGAGGGCAGGATCGTGCGCTACGAGGGTACGCTGCGCGACATCACCGACCAGAAGCGCGCGGAAGACGCCATCGCCGAAGGCCGGCGGCTGCTGCAGCAGGTCATCGACACCGTGCCGGCTGTCATCAACGTGAAGGACCGCGATCTCTGCTACGTGCTGATGAACCGCTATATGGCGGGCATCTTCGGCATCGAGCCCGGTGACGCGCTTGGTCGTACCACCGCCGACCTGATGTCGCGCTATGGCGCGGCCAAGACCGACGAGAACGACAAGCGGGTGCTGAAGTTCCGCAAGGGTCTCGGCTTCTACGAGGAGGAGTACGAGGATTCCTCCGGCAACATGCGGCAGTGGCTGGTCAACAAATTGCCGCTGCTCGATGCCGATGGCGAGATCGAGCGGATCGTCACCGTGGCGCTCGACATCGGCGAGCGCAAGCGCGGCGAGCAGGAGATGCGCAAAGCGAAGGAGGCCGCCGAAACTGCGCTGCGTAATCTGCGCGAGACCCAGGCCTCGCTGATCGAGGCGGAGAAGCTTGCCGCGCTCGGGCGCCTGGTCGCGGGCGTCGCGCATGAGGTCAACAATCCCGTCGGAATCAGCCTGACGGTGGCGTCCGCGCTGGAGCGCAAGACGGCGGTGTTCTCGGCCGAGGTCGAGCGCGGCGAGCTGCGCCGCTCGACACTCAACGACTATCTCAACACCAGCCGCGATGCGTCTTCGCAGCTCGTCGCCAATCTCAACCGTGCCGCCGAGCTGATCCAGTCGTTCAAGCAGGTGGCCGCCGACCGGAACTATTCGGATCAGCGCAGCTTTGATCTTGCCGATCTCACAGAGCAGGTGGTGCTGAGTCTGCGACCGGGCCTGCGTAAGCACAACCTGACGCTCAATGTCGAGTGCCAGCCCAACCTGATCATGAACAGCTATCCCGGCCCGTACGGCCAGGTGCTGACCAACCTGTTCCTCAATTCCGTCGCGCACGCCTTTCCGGACGGGCGGCCAGGCCTCATCGACATCCAGGTACGCGAATCCGGCAAGGACAATGTCGAGATCATCTTCTCCGACAATGGCTGCGGCATGTCGCTCGACGTCCGCCGCCGTGCCTTCGATCCGTTCTTCACGACGCGACGCGACCAGGGCGGCACCGGCCTCGGCCTGCACATCGTCTACAGTATCGTCACCAACCGGCTTGGCGGGCGCCTTGATCTCGACTCCGAGCCGGGCGGCGGTACGCGCATCCAGATGATCCTGCCGCGCGTCGCGCCGCTGGAGCAGGCCGCGGAATAGCGCGTCGCTAATCGATGTCTGCGAGCTTGCGCAGCGTGGCGCCAAAGATCAGGCTCGCCTTGCCGACGAGCGCGGTTCCCGTCATCTCCGCGCGCAAATCGGTGAAGATGCCGCTGACGCCGATGCCGACCGGCGCTGGACCGCCGAACAGGGGATTGTCGTCGCCGCGCGGAGAGGTGTGCCGCTGTACCAGCACCTCGCCCTTGAAGGTGTTGTCCCTCACCGTGTAGCTGCCGGTGTAATAGAGATAGGCATCGCCGCCGAGAATTTGACCGTCGCGAAACAGGATTACGCCGCTGCCCTTGCCGACGCGTCCATCGAGCAGCGTCACGTGAATCGAATAAAGACCATTCTTCATGACGTCCCGCGGCCGGCTGCCTTCGCCCCGTGGCGCGCCGGTCCGATGTTTATGCCAAAGCGCCATCCTTCGTGCAACGCGGGAGTTCGCCCGCGGCCCGGGCGCCAAGCCGTAGTTGTCCCGGCTTGCGCATGACAGGGGTATGACGGCCTCATAAAGCAGCGAGGCCATGTGAAGCGAATCAAGTTGGCCCGCGAAATGCATAAACCCTAGTTGCACCGGCCGCGGGGTGCTGGAGCAAGACGAACGTGATCAACTGGATCAATTCCGGCGGCGATGAGCCGCGTCTATGCAGTGCGCATCTAGACAATGTCAGTTGTGAAGCAAGCCGTTGTGAACCCGGTCATGGGCAGATCGGCCGTTCAACGCGCTGGAGACGCGCGGCGAAACTCGGTTGTGCCATACTCCTGGTGGCGCTTGCGGCCCCCTTCGGGCACGCACGCGACCGCGGCCAATTCGTCAACACCAATGCCGAATTGAAGGCCTGGTTTGACGGCTTGCGCAGTGGCAAGGGGCCGTGTTGCTCCGACGCCGACGGGTCGGCGATCTCGGATTCCGACTGGGAAAGCAAGGACGGGCACTATCGTGTCCGCGTGCCGCGCTATGGCTTCATGATCTACGGCCAGCAGCAGGAGCTGGTGTGGGTCGATGTCCCGGAAGAAGCCGTGATTTCGGAGCCGAACCGGGTCGGGCGCACCATGGTATGGCCGATCTACGGCTACATGGGTGTCACGATCCGCTGCTTCATGCCGGGCAGCATGACCTGACGATGTCCGATCCAGCGTAGCTCGGAGGAGCTACGGTGGATGGATTGGGTGATGTTGCACGCCGCAGGATCAGGTGTATTTCTTGTCGCGCTCGAGTAGCTCGACTGAAATACCTTCGGGGCCGCGGATGAAGCAGACGCGAACACCGGGCCGGATCGTCGTCGGTTCGCGCGTGAACTCAACGCCCTTCGCCTTCATCTCGGCGGCGACGGCATCGATGTCCTTCACCGTGACGCCGAAATGGTCGAGGCCCTGATGGGGATGAGGCGGGGGCGGGTTCATGGGCTTGCCGGGCTCGAGCGGTGCAATGAAGATGTTGGCGCCGCCGAGCTTGACGTCGATGCGCGCCGGGCCGCGCACGATTTCGCCACCCAGCACGTCCCGCAGCCAAGCCGCCGCCGCCTCCGGATCGGGGCTGCGCAGATGGACATGATCCCAGGTGACTACAGGCATTTCATTCCTCCCGTCGGGCTTTGCGGCGTCGTGGTCATGTTAGCGGTCCCCTCGGTCGATCGCCACTTGCGCATTCCTGTTACCCGAGATTCTGCTGCCCACGGGAACCCAAATCTGGCTTGTGGGTTGAAGGATTGGTCTAGGCAAGCGCCGCGGGACGACCGTATTGGCGCGCCAGGGAGGAAGACGGCAGGCGCGAGACGCGCGTCGTCGCATATCGGGTGACGCATCCATGCTCGCAAGGCTCTATCGCGTCGATCTCAACGGTCTCGTCAAACTCGGTGCGTTGCTGAGACCGGCGTTCTCAGTGAGGCGAAGAAGCCCGTTGTGGCTTGCGGCAGCGGTGCTGGTCGGCGGAGGCGCCTGGGGGCTGATGTCCGCGTCCGAAGGCAATGAGAGCGACAGGATCGAGTTGGCAACCGTCCAGCCGGAGCCTGCGCAGTCTGTGCCACCGGCAGCAGCAACGACCGAGGCATCAGTGCCGGCCGGGCTCGATCGCCTGCGGATTTCGTCGCAATCCTGGCGCCGTGGCGGGCTCGGATCGCGGGCGCTGGTCACCTTCACGCTGCGAAATGACAACGACTACGCCGTGAAGGATTTGGAGATCGTCTGCGCCTTCACCCGCCGTGACGGCAGCCATCTCACCGATCGCAGGCGCGTGCTTGCCGAAACCGTAAACATGAAAAGCCGCAAGACTTTTGCGCATGTGCCAATCGGCTTCGTTAACGTGAACGCCAGTCAGGCCAAGTGTTCGCTCGCCGCGGCGCGACGTGTCTAAAGGCGGTTTGTCGCGGTAGCGGAAAAGTTACCGTCACGCCGCCGATCACGAAAAAAGTTCGCGTTGTCGTTGAACCGGACGGGCGGCACAGGAACCAATTAAAGGATCGCCGGTTGAGGCGAAGGGCCCGTGTGCTGTTGTGCGGGTGGAGCGCTGCCAGATGCCCATCCTTCGGTATTTT
Organism: Bradyrhizobium sp. UFLA05-153; assembly: GCF_054185185.1. Lineage (NCBI taxonomy): Bacteria > Pseudomonadati > Pseudomonadota > Alphaproteobacteria > Hyphomicrobiales > Nitrobacteraceae > Bradyrhizobium > Bradyrhizobium sp. UFLA05-153. The sequence continues at coordinate 3,207 of NZ_JBBIAM010000071.1, read as the reverse complement.
GTGTTCGTCGGCGGCGCATTGCTTGCGCTGCTATTGGTCGTGAATCTCGCGCTGCCCGAAGGGCCGGTCGGCCAGAGCATCGTGACATCCAGCAACGAGGCGCCGCTGATCCGGATACGCTCGGATCGTAAGCTGCCGGAACGTGTGGTGCTCGATACCAGCCAGCCGAGGGTTGCATCGACCGCGCCGGTGAATACTGCGAGCGTTGCTCCGCAGCCGCCCGCCCAGCCGAACGTCTCCCCGGCAGGCGAAATGTCAGCCAAGGCAAGGGTTCGCGAATCCTTCGCCCAATTCGTCCCGACGGAACCGAAGGGCGATGCGGCGTCGGTCAAGAAGCCGGTCCAGCCGAAGCGCAAGGTCGCCAGGCGGTCTCCGCAGCCCTACTACTATGGGCAGCCGACTTATTATGGTTTTGGCCAGCCGACATTTGGCAGGCCGATGCGCGTGGCGCAGCAGCCCTATTTCGGCCTCTTCAACACGACCTGGTGAATGTCCTTCGACCTGCCCGGATGGGGCAGGTGGGGCTTTTGCTCGCCAAGCCTCTCTGCTAATCCCAATGCATCCGAACGGTCGGGCGCCCCAGCCCGACGAAACTCGGAACCCGCCCGGTCCCGGGCAGGATGCGCTCGTAGCTCAGCTGGATAGAGCATCGGATTTCGATTCCGAGGGTCGGGAGTTCGAATCTCTCCGAGCGCGCCAGTAAAATACAAGCAAATTCAGGATGGTACATAGATTTCAGGCGACGGATTTTCGCTGCTGGCAGCGCGGAAAATTGCCCTTTGGGTCCACTTTTGATGCTGTGGACGGCTCCTCCACGGGCACGAGAGTGCCAAGGAGTGGGCGCCGTTTGAGGCTCCCACGATTCGGAGGAGCAGCCTATGCAGTCAATTTCGACGATTGGTCTGGATATCGCGAAGTCGGTCTTTCAAGTGCATGGCGTCGATGGAACCGGTCAGGTGGTGATCCGCCGCCAGCTCAAGCGCCGTTTCGTGCTGTCCTTCTTTGAGAAGTTGTCGCCGTGCCTGGTACGAATCGAGGCTTGCGCGTCATCCCATTATTGGTCCCGCGGACTGCAGGCGTTGGGGCATACCGTGCGGTTGATGCCTCCCGCCTATGTGAAGCCCTACGTCAAGCGGCAGAAGAACGACACCACCGATGCGGAGGCGATTTGCGAGGCGGTCACGAGACCCAACATGCGGTTCGTGCCGACCAAGACGGTCGAGCAATAGAGCGGCCTGATGCTTCATCGAGCGCGCCGGTCGATCCGGCGATCAGGACAACCCACAGCGACTCGGTGGCCCGCGCGGGCGAATCCTAAGGATCGTTGCCAACGAAGGCGGTCGGAGCCACGAGGTGAGGGCGCGCTGAAGGTGTCGGGCTTTGCGACTTGGTGCCCATCGAGATGATTAGGCTATCATGGCCTAACAGCCGGTGTTTTTCCTCAGCTGGAGAGCGGAACGCATAGCGCGAACCAGCTCCGCGATAACGGCAGCTCTCACTCCAGAACCTCATACTCGAACGCCACGCCCTCGGGGTCGTTCTCTTCGAACCATTTCTCGGCGGCTTCCACATCGGCGAACACGTTGTGGTCCTTGTCGCCGACCTGCTTGGCGGTGTTAACGAAGACGAAGACGATCACAGTTCTCGCTCCACCGCCGGATGGCTGCGGTTCTTCACCTTGTATGGGGCTTTCCTTGTCAAGGGTAAACTTCCTCACACGCTGCTCTCTATCCACTTGTCGAGTCCCTCCGGTTGCTTGGGTGTCAGCAAGGCGCTTCCTTCCATTCTCGGCATGAAGGGCCCCCCTTGCTTGGCCGCGCTGAGCGGTCAATCCCCGCAGCCCGCAAGGGGCACGCCTTTTGGCGCGCGGGATTGACGGCGAAAGCGCGTGCCGAGCGATAATGCGCCATTCCAAGAATGGCCTGGCGGCGAAGTTCACGATCTTCATCTTCACACGCCGTTGGCGTCGTCTTACCCGTAAGCATGACGTCACGTGTACAGCGGCATTGGCACCGGCGACAAAATCCGAGGCGAGCTCGTTATCAGGCGCTGATCGCGCCGCAGCCTTGTATTCGGTCGACCCTTCGAGGATCGCACCATGATGCAATCATGCGCATCGGCGGCGAGCTCCGGGGCGGCGGGTCCATCCTTGATCGCGGCTTGAAAGCCATTGTGAAAAGCGAATCACCACCGCCTCGGATCGTCATCGGCAGACCACCTACACGGCCCGCCAAAACTGCCGTGCTGTTATCTGATCTCCTTTCCCCCTTCGAAGTATCGGTTATGACGCAGGACGCAGGACAATGCCGTCCGACATTTCGCCTGTTGTGACCAGACGCCAGAGTGCAATGAGCAGCTTGCGCGCCAACGCAACGATCATGGTCTTGCGCGTGTTACCGCGCCCGTCGGCCGTTCGGGTTTGAAACCATTGAGCCAGGGCGCTGCCCTCTTGGAACCTCAGACAACGCCACGCCAATCGAATCATACCGGTGCGGACGCGAGCGTTACCGGCGCGGGCAAGACCCTTCTCACGCCGGCGTTTGCCGCTCTCGTCCGGGGAGCCGGTAAGACCGGCGTAGCGAGCGACCGCCTTACGGTCGCGGAACTGGCGCGAGAAGACCTCGTTAACCAGCATGTCTGCGGTCTCAACGCCGATGCCGACGACCCGTGCGATAAGATGGACCATTGCGTGTGGGCTTTTCTTTTTATCGCGGTCAGCTTCGAGCTTCTGCAGGCGTGCTTTCTCGATCGCTCGGATTTGCTCACGCACCATGTGCAGACGTGCGAGGTGACGAAACAGCTCTGCACGGGTGTTTTCCGGCAAAAGTGATCCTTCCGCCGAGTGCAGCTCTTTGAGTTGTTGCTCGGCTTTGCGCAATTTCAGCCGAAACCTACGAATGCCAAAGCGGGTGAGGATCGCCTTGATTTGGTTTCCGATCCGCGTCTGCTCAGTGACGAGGCTGTCTCGCTCACGGTTCGGCCGTTTGGCATCCTCCTCTTCGATCGTTGGGATCGCGACCATGCTGCAGTGACGCTTCTCTCCGCGCAGCCATCCAAGTAAGGCGCGCAGCAGCAGTTCCGTATCGAGGCGATCTGTCTTTGCGCGTCGATGTTCGCGTGGCACCGCAATGCTATTAGGGTGGATCACATGAGCCTCAACACTGCGGATGCGCAGCCAGCGGGCCAGCCAAAAGCCATCGCGTCCGG